>JBDKUB010000044.1:0-2163 GCA_039679915.1 Anaerolineaceae bacterium | reverse complement strand
TACCCATCTATCAAGCCGCTTGTGACCTTTTATTAATGCCTTATCAGGCGCATGTGGCAGCTTCTTCGGGTGGGGATATTGGCAGATATTTGAGCCCGATGAAGTTGTTCGAATATATGGCATGTGGTAGGGCTATTCTCTCCAGTGATCTGCCGGTGCTGCGCGAGACGCTTAATTCAGAGATAGCTGTGCTTTTACCGCCGGCGGATGTTTCTGCCTGGGTGGAGGCAGTGCAGGCACTGAAATCTAATGATGACCAACGCTTGGCGCTGGGTCAGGCAGCCCGCCGGATGGTTGAGCAATATTCCTGGGAAAACCGCGCCCGCCGTATTCTGGATGGGCTATAATAGGAAACTTGCGATAAGTTCCATTGACACCAAGCCGACTGTAAATAATGACTGAGCACACTACTTTATTCTCATCAAAATCTCGATTGGTTGTTTTGAGTATCCTTTGCTTGGCAGCTATTCTATTAGCTTTGGGCATGGCTTGGATTTCCAATAATTTCACTAATTTGCAGGGATGGGAATCATTCTTGGGGGGAACGGTGCTCAGTACGGTAATCATTTGGCTGGGTTGGCTTTCGTTGAAAATCGAAAGAATGCCAAAATGGTTGTTATGGCTGGTGATTGGCGCAGCGCTGTTGCGCCTGGGTCTAGGTGCGGTATGGTTCGTGCTGCTGCCTACTCAGGGTTATCAATCGCCGGCGGAACAGCATGGGTATGTAATGGCGGATGCCTACAACCGCGATCGAGCCGCCTGGAATCTGGCGCAATCCGGTAAACCGATGTTGAATGCTATTTCTAAATATCGCAAGGTCGACCAATATGGGGGGTTGTTATATATCAGCGCCACCATCTATCGCTATTTAGGCGGTCAGAATCATCAGCCTTTGCTTATGGTCATGGTGACAGCCGCGTTTTCCAGCTTGGCGGTGCTGTTCACTTGGGCGTTTTCGCGGCGTAATTGGGGGATTGAAACCGCAAACTTGGCGGCATGGGGTATAGCGCTTTTCCCGGAAGCTGTTTTGTTGGGCAGCTCACAAATGCGCGAAGCTTTTAGTGTGGTTTTAGTTTCGATGAGCTTTTACGGGCTGACATGTTACTGGCAGGATCGCTCCTGGAAAAGCCTGCTGTGGGTTTTCGGCGCCCTGCTGGCGGGTTTGTTCTTCTCTCCACCGGTAGCCGGCTTTTTGTTGTTCCTGTTAGGGCTATATGCAATCATCGTCAGCCGTGGGCGAATTCTGCGCCATGGCTGGTTTTGGGTCGTAGTGGTCGCGGTTGCACTTCTAATATTAGGCGGCATCTGGCTTACCTGGCGGCGTTTTGCTCCCGAGACCATTACCAACCCGCTGGCATTGATTTGGTGGTGGCTGCGCAAATCCGCGGATTTGCAGGCATACTTAGGAATGATCGATTCGGGCTGGGTGAAGAAAGTAATGCAGGAGACACCAAAATGGATGCATTTGCCGATGTTGGTGGGATATGGCGCAGTCAGGCCGTTGCTGCCGGCTGCTATTTCGGATACCACGGCTTTCCCCATCTGGCGCTGGATCAACATCTGGCGTGCCTTGGGCTGGAACCTAATTCTGCCAATTTTGATCTATGCACCTTTCCTGGCGGTGTTCCGTGGCAGAAGCGCTAAGGGCATTTATCGCGCCAGCGCTCTAGGCTTGAGCCTTGTGGTTTGGTTGGGCATTCTTGTCGCTTCACTGCGTGCCGGTGCAGATTTGTGGGATAACCCCCGTTATCGGGCTATGTTCAGCGGGCTACAGGTAGCCTTAGCCGCCTGGACTTGGGTGGACCAGCGCCGCTCCCACAACCCCTGGTTCAAACGGGTGCTGATAGGGCTTGGCATTTGCTTCATATGGATTTTTTTATGGTACTTGCAGCGTTATACCGCCTTGCCCTGGCCGGTGACCGATTTGTTCAAGACTTTAGGCTTGGGGGTATTCACAGCCCTGGTATATGTTTTTTGGGATTGGGTACGCATGATTCCTAAAAAAGAATAAAAAAAACCAAGGGTGTTGAAAAAGATTAAGCCACCATGTGCAACGCACCTCAAAGGTGCGTTGCACATGAATAATGTACTTCACCCTTACCCAACCTCCCCTATAAATCTAGGACAGATTTTTGGTGTATGAGTTAAAAAATTGCTTTTTTT
>JBDKUB010000264.1:0-11550 GCA_039679915.1 Anaerolineaceae bacterium | reverse complement strand
ATAATATCACACCCACTATAGACATCACTGCATTCGAAAGTAACTTTCCTACTGCTGCTCCCTTAACCCCCAAGGCTGTGATAAATAAGATTGGACAAATCATATTAATAATAGCTGCGGATATTCTTAAATAATATTGCTGTTTGGCTTTTTGTTCAGTTCTGAAATATGTTTCAACAATCAAACCAGGTACACCGATCACATATCCCAAAGACAGAAGGTCGATCAGGATAATGCTATTCCCATAATTCGATGGCAAAATAATGGGGATAAAAAAATGTGCCAATATAATTACAAAGATCAGAACGAGAATAAAACCTCCCCATATAGCAGCTCCTTCGTACCAAATTCTCTTTACCCTACGCTCAGTCTTCATCTTGACCAATCTTGGGTAGCGAATATTAGTATAGATTATCCATAATCGTTTGAATTGCTCGGCAACAATCAGCCCAATACTATAATCCGCCATGGCTTCAAGGGGAAGTAAGGCAGAAACAAAGAGCGCATCGGTTCGCTGTTGGAGAACGCTTATGCCGGATATCAATGTGAGATGTTTTCCATAGGTTACAAATTCATGATCTTCTTCTGGAGTAGGGGGAGCGATTTCTTTTTGGCGTAATTTATTGGCTATCCAAATGCAATAAGATATTTGCATAATCATGGCAGCCAATTGATTGGCGGTATAGAATGAAACAATCCGGCTGTAAATCCAACTTGAGAGCACTAGGGGAATAAACCCGGTAAAATCGACCAGACTTTCTAAAATTCGATAATAGAAAAGGCTTTTATAATTTTCTTTAGCAGCCAGCACATTGGGGATGACCGTTAATCCTGTAGTTAAAGGATAACTGATACCGGTAACCAGAAATAAAATTGCCAAGTTAGATTGAGCATGGAAATGCCAATAAATCGATAGACCAATAAAACCAATAGCACTGAGAAGAGACCAGCGCAGGCGGATTGATATGTTTTTAAAATATGCCCAGGGAATATTTTTTGCTACATAATGAAAAGCAGCGCTATCCATTCCGGATAACGATAACAATTGCAGAAAAGGCATCCAGGCGGATACGGTACCAATCATGCCATATTCTTCTTTGGGCAACACCCAGGTCATCACTGGCGTACGAATCAATCCTAATAGAGTAACGATGACATTTGCCAGGATCAATAAACCACTATCCCGCCAAAATCGACGGTTATTTAATTTATATATAATTTGTCGAAAGGATAGATTTTTGAAGATTTCGGAGAAATAATTGGTTTTTACCATTCCAACAATCATACCCTACCTTTGGAATACTAGATAAGGAATGGACTGTTATCGAAGAAATTTATCACAAAATTGGAAGGAAATAGGATTTATAATTATCGAAACTTGAGAATGACAACACCAAACAATGGGATTGGAATCTAATGCCAACAAAATTAAGTCGCTACTGCACGGGGATAATGGAAGTTGCCTGGCTGGCAACCATTATAAATGTACCGATATTTTTTAATGTCTATTCCAGTCGAATTTTTGAACCCGATAAGATCACGTTATTAAGATCGTTCGCCATCGTTATCGCAATTTGTTGGATAATAAAGATAATCGATGAAAAAGGGATCCGCTGGGAGAATATCGACCCCAAGAATTCAAAAATCCTGACTATAATCAAAACCCCCCTGATGATCTCGGTTATTGGTATGGTCGTGATTTATTTACTGTCAACGATATTTTCGATCACACCCCGTACCAGTTGGGCAGGATCCTATCAGCGTCTTCAGGGGGCTTACACGACTTATTCCTATATCATTATATTTTTAGCGATTGCGGTTAATCTGCGGAAAAAGGAACAGATCGAACGGATTGTTACCGCGGTAATCCTCTCCAGCTTGCCGGTCAGTTTGTACGGGGTTCTGCAACGCTATAAAATCGATCCGGTGCCGTGGGCAGGGGAAGTAGCCATTCGCATAGCCGCAAATATGGGGAATTCGATTTTTGTAGCTGCCTATTTGATTATGGTTTTCCCTCTGACCATTGTCAGAATTACGGATGCGTTTACCTCGATTATGAATGATCGTGGGAATTTGTTATCCAATTTTGTGCGAGCGACAGCCTATGTGTTCATTGCTGCTTTGCAAGTTATCGCTTTGTTATTCAGCGGCAGCCGGGGACCTTTGATGGGCTGGCTGATCGGTTCCTTCTTTCTATTCGTAGTGATGTCACTTTTATGGAGACAGCGCTGGTTGACGTTCGGGGGCGTAAGCTTAGCTTTACTGGTTGGGATTTTTCTTGTTTTAATCAATATCCCCAATGGACCTTTTCCAAATTTTCGCTATATACCCGGAGTTGGCAGGTTAGCCATGCTTTTAGACCCAACCGCAAAAACTAGCCGGGTACGAATTTATATATGGAATGGTGCAGCAGAATTGGTAGCACCTCACGACCCTCTTGAATTTCCGGATGGACGGAAAGATAAATATAATTTTCTGCGTCCAATAATTGGATATGGTCCAGAATCGATGTATGTAGCCTACAATCCATTTTATCAAACCGAACTTACTCTAGTCGAAAAACGGAATGCATCACCGGATAGGTCTCATAATGAGACCTGGGACGCCATGGTCACCACAGGCGGCATCGGATTGATCGTTTATTTATTGCTTTTTGGCTCGATAATTTATTATGGATTGGAATGGCTGGATTTAATTACTAGTAAAAAACAAAGGTTATTATTTTTTGGTATATACATTGGAACAGGCATTTTAAGTGCGGCCATCCTTGCACTGTGGCAAGGGTTTTCATTTATAGGTGTTGGATTGCCTTTCGGAATGCTGATTGGTGTTTTGATATATTTGTTCTTGATCGCAATATTTGGAAAAATTGAGCCCCCTAAAACCATCGATGAGAAACTTTATTTATTGAGTATTGCCGGATTACTGGCTGCTATAGTTAGCCATTTTGCGGAAATCAATTTTGGAATTGCTATTGCAGTAACAAGAACATATTTTTGGATATTTGCAGGGTTGTTATTTGTACTCGGATATATTCTAAAATCACATAGCATAAAGGCAGGGGAAGTTGAGACTGTCGAAGCAGAAGTTAAAGTCGAAGAGAATCCCAAAAATATCACTTCAGCTCAAAGGAAGAAACGGCGGTCGTCACAACCAAAAGAAACAAAATCGGTTCAATTGATTAGTCGATACAACGAAGAATTAATAGGCGGATTAATATTAGCCTTTATTTTGATTGCACTTGGTTTTGATTTCATTTCAGGCGCACAGGGAGGTAAAAATGCATTTGCGATTCTATGGAATTCGTTGGTGCGGTTAAAAGGATCCAGCACAACGATTTCATATGGGGTTTTAACTATGTTCCTCACTTCTTGGATCATTGGTAGCGGAACACTTGCTTCAGAGATTGTGATAATGAAGCCTGAGAAAGAGTGGGGTAAATCCTTGGGTATTGTAGCTGGGTCTTCATTGACGATTGCTTTTATTTTCTGGATTTCGCATAGTCTTTCCATTGCAAAAATCATAAATACCTCAGCTATTAATCTAAATGATGTGATGCAGCAAATAAAAAACTATGAAGGGTTGATTACCCGATATTATATTTTTGTAATTATATTAATATTAATTGGCGGATGGATTTTATATTGCCAAAAAGGTGAAAAACTCTTACCGGCTTCCCCATTGGCTATATCTCTTATACCAGTCGGAATTATATTGGGGGGATTCTTGATCAACACGACCAACTTAAAAATAATCCAGGCGGATATCGATTTTAAATTAGCGGATCCATTCGCAAGAGAAACTACCTGGCCGGTAGCAATTCAAATTTACGATCGGGCACTTTCTCTGGCACCTAATGAAGATTTTTATTATTTATTTCTTGGGAGAGCCTATTTGGAGTATGCAAGAACGATAACCGATGAAAATGACCGTGAAAATTTAATGCAACAAGCGTTGAGAGATTTGGAAACGGCTCAGAAGATCAATCCGCTTAATACTGACCATACTGCAAACTTGGCGCGTTTGTATAGCCTATGGTCTTCAATGACTGAAGATAATGAGAAGAAACTAGAACGAGCCAGGAAAAGCGATTATTATTTCTCTCGAGCCGTTGTATTGAGCCCCAACAACTCCCGTCTATGGGGAGAATGGGCGTTGTTGGCCTTGAATAGCTTAAATCAACCCGATAAAACCTTAGAAAGGTTGCAGCATTCCCTGGAACTTGATCCAACCTATGATTGGACGAATGCTTTGCTTGGCGAATATTATTTACGTTTGAGCCAGACGGAAACGGTTACAGAGACTAAAAAAGCTTATATAGATCAAGCGCTTTTTTATTACAGTGAAGCAAAACGATTGGCAAGCGACGAATCATCTAAGTTGAACTATACATTGGGTATAGCGCAGTTATATTTGGATTCACAGCAATACAATCATGCCATTCGAACTCTTGAAGAAATCGTACAAATGTATCCTACCAGCAGTGATATGTGGCGTTATGAGCAATCCTTGGCGCAATTATATTATCAGGTTGGGAACATCGATACTGCTTTGAATTATGCACAGAGTGCAATGTCTCATGCACCCGAAGAACAAAAAGAAACGATACAAAATTTTATTGATCAATTGTTGAGTATTCCATGAAATGTCACCAATCCTGATTCCAATCCTTGCACTTATATTGAGCCTCATAGCCGTCTCTGTTATCCGAAGAGTCAGTAAAACCTTAGGATTCATCGCTCAACCTAGGCAGGATCGCTGGAATAAAAACCCCACACCGACTTTAGGTGGGGTGGGGATTTATCTTGCTTTCGTCATAACGGTCGTTGTTTATTCGATTGTAGATCGTAGTTGGGACAATGTTCGATTGGGGATATTTATCAGTGCAACGGGTATGTTCGCTTTAGGTTTGTATGATGATATCAAACCGATAACGCCGCCTGTCAAGTTATTGGGTCAAATTGTAGCAGCATCTGTGGTTGTATTTATGGGATTTACCACCGACTTTTTCACGGTTCGACTTCCCGGAAATATCTTGGCTCAAATCCCTAATATATTGATTACTTTTTTATGGTTAATTGGAATAACGAATGCCATCAATTTAATTGATAATATGGATGGATTGGCAGGGGGAATATCTCTGATTACAGCGGGTATATTATCTTTCCTGTTTTGGAAAGCTGGAAATACTCCCCTGTTGGCTTTATCGTTAGCTTTGGCAGGCAGTCTGTTGGGGTTCCTATATTTCAATTTTCCGCCTGCGTCGATATTTATGGGGGATAGTGGCAGCCTTTTTATTGGCTTTACCCTGGCAACGCTGGCTATAGCTAGACAACCTCAAGCATCCAATGTTTTTGCTATATTGGGTGTGCCGACCATATTGTTTTTGATGCCTATTTTAGATACTGCTCTCGTAACGGTCACCAGAATCATCCGAGGCCAATCCCCTTCACAGGGAGGGCAAGACCACACGTCACATCGATTAATTGCTTTTGGCTTATCTGAAAGACAAACCTTGTTTGTTTTATATGGCGTTGCCATTATTTCAGGCATCGTAGCGATCGTTTTAGAATCATTAGATTATGATTTAAGTCTTGTTTTAATTCCTCTGCTCATGATATCGATAGCTATATTTACTGCCTATCTAAGCAGGATGAAAGTCGTCGTATCCCCCTCTCCCAACAAGGCAAGCGCCTTTACGAAATTCGTAGTGGAGTTCACTTATAGACGGCGAATATTTGAGATCATTCTGGATTTCTTTGTAATTAGCGTTGCTTACTATCTTAGTTTTTGGACGATGAATGGTTTCTCATTGAATACTACGGCATTGGAGCAATATTTTTATACATTACCGATTGCATTATCCAGTGCGTATATCTCTTTTTTATTATTTGGGGTTTATCGTGGGGTGTGGAAGTATGTAGATGTTGATGAGATTATCAACTTTATCAAAGTTGTATTAACCAGTGTGTTTATTCTGGCAATTGTTATCGAGATAATATATAAATTTAAAGGTTATTCTCCTGTCGTCTTTTTATTATTTGCCATATTCTTATTTTTAGGATTGACAGCGACACGATCATCTTTTAAAGTGCTTGATCAGATATCCAATAAACGGGCTCGAGGCGAAGAACAAAGAGTAATTATTTGCGGAGCGGGGGATGCAGGGGAAATGGCTGTTCGATGGATACAAATGAATCCACAGTTACATTTCCGCCCTATTGGCTTTTTAGATCGGGATTCGATGAACAAGGGCAGACATATTCACGGCATTGAAATCCTGGGTGGGTACGATATGTTGAATTCCATATTGGAACAAGAAGAAGTAGACGGGATCATCATTACAGAGAACGACTTAGATACCTATGCTATTTTACGTGAAATTTCATCCATCTGTCGCAGCCATGGGTGTTGGATAAGGACATTAAAATTAGAATTCGAACTCATTGAATAGGAGGACAAGATATGGACCAAAATATCGAGCGTAACAAAACAATCCATCCTGAACCGCCGCCGCTTATCCGGGTATCGGGAAATCATCGAGAACTTGGCAGGCAAATTGGTGAAGCCTGCAAAGAACAAGTTATACACAGTATCGAAAGCGCTCATCAAGTTATCGACAGCACTTATAAAGAATTAGAGTTAACCTGGGAAGGGGCAAAGATTCAAGCTAGAAAATATGTACCTTTCGCACAAGAACGCTATCCACAATATGTCGAGGAATTGATAGGTATTTCAGAAGGTGCTGGGGTAAACATCAACGATATAGGTGTAGTCAATTCTATGGAAGCAGTTACTATGGATGCCCTTCACCTGGCAAAATGCACTAGTTTTGCTGTGAATGAATATCTCACTGCGGATGGGCATGTGCTGGTGGCTCATAACGAAGATTGGCTGCCGGAAGATGAACAAGATGTTTTCATCGTCCACGCTTGCCCCAATGATGAACCTCCATTTTTAGCCATGACTTATGGAGGGTTATTACCCAATATTGGGTTTAATGCTGCCGGCATTGCGCAATGCTGTGATTCCGTATATCCAAACGATTCTCGCATTGGCATTCCTAGGGTGATTGTATCGCGAGCGATACTAGGCGCCAGAACACCGGCAGAAGCAATCCATTCTATGGTCGTTCCCCATAGAGCTGCAGGATATAATCATTTGCTTGCTCATGAAAGTGGTGATTTGTACAACATAGAAGTATCAGCCAGACAATTCGCCATATTGTATGGAAAAGATGGCTATGTGGTGCATACAAACCATTATCTTGATTTTAATATGCAGAAAATCGAGGCGGATCCTGAAGACTTAATTGGGTCTCAATGCCGCTATTATCGTGCATTAAGACTATTGACACATACGCCCCAACATTCATTGAAGACATTACAGACCATCCAACGCGACCATATTAATTATCCCAATTCGATTTGTAATCATGCTATCGATGATGCTAATCCGCTAGACCGGGAAAAGACGATCAATTCACTGGTCATGGATTTAACCTCCAGAATGATGCATATTTCTTGGGGAAATCCCTGTGAAAATTCCTATCATACCTTTTATCTTGATGAGTGATATCGTGAATTAAATAAAAGGAGATTATAAAAAAGTGTGTAACCCTGAGCGAAGCGAAAGCCTTTTATCATCCAGGAATTCGCTTCACTCAAAAAAGCCTATATGAATTTTTTATTTCCGATATTATTTTATTTAAGTTTGCCCCAAAAACCAAAGCCAGCATTCCGACGTTCTTCGCGTAACTGGTGCTGAATATTTATCTCTTCCACATGGGTTATTTTTTCAGCAATAGCCGCTTCTAACCAAATTTTTCCGTGTTCAGCTTCGGCTAAACTGCCCGCACCATAAGCGCCTGTTTTCGTATCATCATCCCATGGGGGATTAGCAATCAATGCACCACCCTCGACCCAATCCATATAATAATTAGGGGTAACGATAAAATCCGTTTCGTCGATGACACGATCCATATGCACCAGGTCTGGGCGAAGATGCAGGATTATGGAGGTCTCCAATTCGCAGGCATGCCCCATTCCACCTATTTTTGATTTGCGATATTTTTCCAGCGCTTCGATACCCTCTTTGCCGGAAAGATAGAGCCAGGCAGTGGCGCAAAATATTCTCCGATGCTTCTCCCCAGCATATTTAACTACATTGCCTAGAAATGAACTGTTTCCACCATGCCCACTCATCAAATAAAAACGGGTAAAGCCCCTCAAAGCCAAGGTATCGATAACCCCAAGCCAAAAATCTTCGAAAACTCTACCGCCGGCATTGAGCGTTCCGGCGAATGAGGCGCGGTGGGTGCTAACACCGTAAGGCATAACAGGAAGTGTGGTTGCCAAATGAGGAACACGCTTTGTGGTTCCCTTCGCGATGGCTTCGATAATCAATGTGTCTGTGGACATCGGCAGATGATAACCATGCTGTTCGGTATGTCCAATCGGGATGAGTACTAATTTATCCTTTTCGCTTTCCTTTGGAAGAAATTCTGTGTCTTTCACATTATTTGGCAAAACAATTGCATTAACTCCCAGACCCAAATCCAGACCTTGAGGTATAAGAGCATAGACGCGTGAAAAACCATCGTCCCTAAGACTATCGATAAGATTTAAGATGTATTTCGATAATAACGGTTCTGGGATTTTCAATCCACTGCCTTCCCAGCCAAATGGAAAAGCCGGCAATAATCCCACCTGCGGTGGTTGACTCAGCGCGCTGCTAAGTTTATCTAGAGAGTAACCATTGCCTAAAGGAAGAATGAGCGGGGTATCTCTATCAAGAGCATCAATTTCCGGCCAGGTAAGTGATTCGTATGAAAAATAATGAGTCATGGGTTAGAGTTTTGAAAGGAGTTCTGATTTTTTCTTCTGAAATTCTTCTTCGTTTAATATTCCTTGGGAACGTAATTTATCGAGACGAGCAATCATATCGGGAATATTTTCTTTGAATATTTCGACATCACCATGTTCTAATGATTCTTTTGCGTTCAACATGGCTGTTTTAAATTCGACGGGTTTTGCGATACGCTTAAATTGGTTAACTCCTAATTCGCTGGCAGTCAAAATCTCCACGTCTCCATAATGGAATATTCTGCCCCAAAAGGATTGATCCATATGGACATCATTCACTTTTTCCAGTGAACTATCGGTAACGCTTTTATTGAATATCCCTGAAACTTGAATGACTCGGCGATTTGTGATGATATATTGATGGTTTAGCCATTTGAAAATATCGAACAGCATCGAAACCAGCGGGATGATTGCTATGATTGCTCCAACTACAGTGATGATGATGTTATTAATTCCAAGAATAGGGGCTAAAAACACACCACAAATTGCCGCAATGATCATGATGGCAAGGATCAGAATAATCTCGAGCAAAATAGAACTGAACAGGATAAACCAATGTTGTCTCGAGACAAGAATGATTTTTTCATTCTGGGCTAATAAGCTGTCGACATAACTTTTTCCCATGGTATTTTCTCCTGAAGATATCGAGTGGAGCAATTTTCGATGATTTTATCATATGAATAATTTCTTGATATTAATTTCACAGCTTGATTTTATGTCAGATGATTAAAGCTTGATTTGTTCATGGGTGGATTTTTGCCTTTGCAATACATTAAGAGCCATAACGGTCATTAATCCTCCAATGGCTGCCGCAATAAATGTCGCTGAATAATTTAGATTATCTGCTAACCAACCTCCAAATATTGGCGCCAACATCGACATAGGAGCTACAATGGTATTCGCTATACCAATATAAAAAGGCTTTTCATGGTCTTCACCATACTCAATGGTCATTGTCAATGCAGTATTCCATACGGCAACATTAGCAATACCAGCTAATAGAAATATGAGATAAAACCAGGCAGGTGTAGGGGCAAATGCAGCGATCAATGCACTTATCGTAGCGGAGATCATTCCAACTTGCATAACAAACCGATGGCTATATCTATCCCCAATCATCCCCATAATGGGATTTGCGATTATTTGACTGCCCATATAAATGCTGGTCATTAAACCGACCTCGATCTCTCTCATTCCCAATTCTTTTACAGCATAAACGGTATAGAAAGCGGATCCCATTACCGCCATTTGAGAGAGTAATCTGACAATTAAAAACCAGCGGAATTTATTTTCAGTTCGTAAAATATTTTTTACGTTTACACCAAAATTTTTTCCTGTTTGATGATTATCTGGAAGTGGTTTTTCATCTTCTCTAACTTGAGCCAAAAATATATAAGAGATTACCATAGCGATAGCATTAAATCCAAAACACAAGGTGAAATTTAATGGATATTCATACCGATCTAAAATGATACCAGCAATGATGGCGCTTATGCTGGCAAGCAGATTTGACGCTGAAGCTTGAATGCCGATGAATGTCCCTCGCAGATGGGGAGGAATGATTTTTGCGATCATACTTTGCCATGGATTGGCAGTAAAACCGCTGCCCAATCCCTGCCAAATTAAGAAGATAAAGGTAATAATCAGCGCATGTTTTTGACCAAAATGTCCTATAAGACCAGCCAAGATTGCCAAACCCAGAAATGGTAATCTTTCATTGATGGTCATGAATAACACCATGGGTTTGTAGCGGGTCTTTTGCGCAACCCGGTTAGCGATGAGTAATTGGGGTAATTGCCATCCCATATTATGGATTGCGGGAACCAAACCAATCAGTATCGCCGAATCGGTCAATTTGCTAACGAATAGCGGTAGGATGGTGACAAAGGAAGCAAAGCCCATGGCTAATCCAAAAAAACCTCCATCGAGGATGTTGAATAAAAAATTTAATTTTAGTGTTTTTTTGGCGTTGCTATCCATGGCAATGACTTTTTTTTATTCTCTTCTTAGGATTTTAGATATTCATTAAACGAGTTATGCGTTTTGCGCGATGAATCAATGCATCCAGGATTTCTTTTTTATAGGATTGGGGGTTGGCAAGGACGATTTCGATTGCCGATTCTGTCCAATATAAGGCAGAAGAATAATCTTGCACATGATGTTCGTAATATTTGGCCAGTTCTATATACGCTTCTAAATAGTGATAGTGGGTTGCACGTTTCCATAAATCGATTGCATCTTGGAAATTATTTCTTCTTTTCTGGATCAATGATAACCTATGAATTGCTTCCAACATGATTTCCTCGGATAATTCAAAATCCAATCCCTGGAAAAATAAATCGGCAGCCAGATTGGTATCACCCATATCTTCGAATATTTTAGCAAGGGCAATCAAATCTGCGCCATATTCGAATACATTTGAAAGCGGATTGTAAAGCAGTTGTGCTGTGTGATTGAATAGTTTTGTTAGTGTAAACACATCTTGATAGTTGTGATAAAAAACTCGTTTTAAGGGATAGGCATTTCCTGTATACAAATAATCCATGTAAATTTGAGGGATCATCCAACCAGGGATATCTTCTTCTGTCCGAGAAGTGTTGAGGATTTGTACTTCCAGGTTGCCTAATGTTCTACTGGGAATTCGATGAGGCCATAAGCGCCTGGCAAGGTGTAATAGGTCGATGTG
>JBDKUB010000086.1:0-3232 GCA_039679915.1 Anaerolineaceae bacterium | reverse complement strand
CGCTTCGGCTTTCTCATACCGTCCATCTGAAATTTCGACTTCGTACCCCTGTGGGTACTGATAATTGGGTACGAAGAACTCGCTGGGGGCATCGATGCCATCCTCATGTCGAAATTCGAATTCGAAGATTCCTTTACGGATGTCAAAAGACATGCGCAAGGGGGTGCCGGCGGTTGCTTTGGCGTAGGGGCGGACAACGGCTTTTAGCGCCCGTCCTCCGGAATGGATATCGGTTGGGTCGGTTTGCTGGTCTCGACTGAAGATGGAAAGGTCTTCATCGTTCCACATATCCCCGCGGGAGTTGGTATTGTCGGTGGTGTAATTCCAGATGGTATAAGATACCAAGGCGTCATCCATTGCCTGTAAGACACGGTTCATGGCTTTGACCGCCGTAGAAAAATCACCGGTACGGTAAGCGCGTTTGTTCTGTAAATCGAAGGGAATACCGGTCTCGCCAATGATGCAAGGCGCGCCGCCCAATTGCTCGAATGATTTTTGTTTCCAATGTTCGATCTGTCTGGCAAAGGATTTTCGTACAGCTTTCCTTCCGGCAACCACCTTATGGGTGTGGATATCGATTCCCAGCCAGGGATTGAAATTCTTGGTCAATAAGACGAGGCCATCATACCAATGGGGCGCAGAGATGATATTTTCAGCATCTCCTTCTTGCCATTTCGGTAAAGGATATTCGGGAATGGTTTCCACAAAGATCAGGGTTTGCGAATCGACCTGGCGGATGGCAGAAGCCACGCGATTGACAAAAGGACGCAAGTAGTCACGGTTGAAATCTACGGTTTTGCCGTTGATTTTGTAGAAATAATCCGGTTCTAACAGAACCGGTTCGCCTTTGGAATTCACATCCCACACGCCATGCTGCTTCCAGAGGCATTCCCGTTCGGGCAGCCAAGCCCGCACCCTATTTGGATTGAGCAGCCGCTTGCCGGTTTGCCGAGGCTGTGGGATCGCGAAGTTCCATACACCAACTTCTTGGGGATATCCACTACCAAGCAGCATAGATTGGAAGAAACTAGGGGTGTCGCCGATACGGAGTGGTCCGGGAGTTTCATTCAGGTCGGAAACGCCAATATATCCCGAAGCTGGTTCGTTGAGCGTATCATAACCGACCACATTGGGCAGTCCCTTCAACCTTTCGGCTACCTGCTGCATGGCAGCACAGTAGTGGTTCTGTAAATAATCTTGAATGGGTTGTCCTTCTACTAGAGTATGGGGAGCGAAATCGTTTCCAGCGAAGAACAGGGTGAACATGGTAGCAGCCGCCAGTTTATGACTATTGGTTGGCCAGATCATGCGTGGGAATGGGTCACCATGAATGGCATGGGTGACCGCGGCGCCGGCTTCGTCGAAGTGAGTCATATCCAACCCGGCTGCTTCGAGAGTCCAGCCGGGCGCGCCATCTCCCCCTGAGAAGCGGCTCCATACATCCTGGTGGGGGTCGATGAACAGGTCGATGCCATATTCGCCGGCTTTCTTGACCACCGCAACCAGGTAATCGAGATAAGCTTCGTCATAGATGCCCGGTCCTGCGTGCTCGATCGCTTCCCAGGTGATCAAGAAGCGCAGGAAGGTGAGCCCCCAGGCTTGCAGGCGGCGGAAATGCTCGTCGGCTTCAGCCAGCGGAAAAGGTCTGCCGACAAATGATACAGAGCGGTGGTCGAAGAATCCCTGGCGCTGGTAGGTCGCGCCATTCGGAGAGAAGGGCACTTTGCTGCTGCCACCCAGATTGACCCCATGCAGAAGCAGGAGGCGATTGTGTTCGTCTATAAACCAGCCTTGATGGATATGGATCGAGGGCATAACTTGACCTCCTTATTTACAAATGGAAAAATATAGCCATTGTTTCCCCCATTAAATCACAATCAGGAAATTGATGTTAGAAATAGAGGGATGTGCTGGTTGTTTTGGGTATGTAAATGGCAGCGTAGTTATTGCAAGGATGTCTTTTATGTTGGGCTGATGGTGACAAAGACCATCGGGCGGCGCTTGGTTTTCGAATACAGAAATGATTTGACGGTTTGTTCCAGGTCGCCGGACATGCGTCCATTGCTGTTACTGTTAATGGAATCGGCGATCAGTTGGCGGGTAGTAGCAAATAGCTCATCTGCCTCTTTGCCATGGACGAAACCCCGAGAGATGATTTCCGGCTCCTCGTGCAGGTGGCAGGTCTTGCGGTCCAAGATAATATTGACCAAGACAAAGCCATCCTGGGCAAGGATTTCGCGCTCACGCACCAGGTTGGGGCCTACATCACCCACACTACCGCCATCCACGAAGATATAACCACCTGGAATTCTCTCGCTTAACTGCATTTCTCCATTGGTAAATTCGATGACTTGCCCGTTCTCGATAACGGCAATATTTTCGGCTGGGATGCCCACCTGCTGCGCAAGAACGGCATGATGGTGCAGGTGGCGCAGCTCCCCATGGATGGGTATGAAATATTTGGGCTTCACCAGGTTTAGCAGCAGCTTCATCTCTTCCTGGCGGGCGTGCCCGGATACGTGGACCTGGGCGATGGCTTCATAGATTACATTGGCTCCTCGGCGGAACAAGCGGTTGATGGTGCGGCTGACGCTTTCTTCGTTCCCTGGAATGGGATGCGAAGATAATATGACGGTGTCTCCGGGAATGATATCAAACTGGCGATTGGTGCCGGTGGAAAGCCTGCCCATAATGGATGTTGGCTCGCCCTGGGTGCCGGTGGACATCAATGCTACCTCGGATGGCTTCATCTTCAGCGCCTGGTCGATGGGAACGAGCAGTTCGTCTGGGATGTTGAGGTAATCCAGCTTTCTAGCGATCTTCACATTCTCCACCATGCTTGCTCCTGCGATGGCTAGCTTGCGGTTGTGTCGGCTGGCAGCATCGGCAACCTGTTGAATGCGTGAGATCAGCGAGGCAAAACTGGCGATGATGATCCTGCCTGGCGCCGTGCGAAAGACTTCATCGAAGGCTGGGTCGATCACCCTTTCGGAAGGCGTCCAACCCGGTTTATCGGCATTGGTCGAATCGGATAGCAGTGCTAATACACCCCGTTTGGCCAGCTCTGCTAGTTTGCCGTAGTCGGTTGGCCAGTTATCCACTGGAGTATGATCGAATTTATAGTCGCTCATGTGGATGATAAGCCCGGCTGGGGTTTGGATACCAAGGGATACACCATCGGGTATGGAATGGCAGACATGGAAGAATTCCACCTGGAAAGGTCCAATATTGA
>JBDKUB010000149.1:0-4271 GCA_039679915.1 Anaerolineaceae bacterium | reverse complement strand
GAATTACATTCGAGTTCCGTTTTTTATTTTTGATACGGATATCTGGGATAGACCCCTCATGTTGAGCTAAATATCTGGCTTCATCCACACTGAGTGGCATAGATTTCCATTCTAATATTTTTGCTGCCTCGATTAATGGGATTTCTATATCGAGTTTTTGAAGAACTTGACGCGGATGCCCGGCAGCTTCCAAATTTCCGTGGGCGTCTAGGTGAATGATTCGGTCTGTATAGGGAACAACTCGTTCAAGGCGATGTTCCGAAAGAATGATAGTGAGGTTTTCATGATCGTTCAGATCTTTCAATATTTGCAGAAGATTATCCGCAGATTCAGGATCTAGTTGGGAAGTAGGTTCGTCGAGCACCAGTATCGATGGCTGCAATGCCAACACGGATGCAATAGCAACTTTTTGTTGTTCACCGCCTGATAAATTGGAAATATTTCTATAACGCAAGTCAATTAGGTCGAAGGACGACAATGCTTTGTTGATACGCTCTTCGATTTCCTGAGGCGGAAAGTCAAAATTCTCCAAAACAAACGCGATTTCATCTTCGACCCGATCCATTACGAATTGACATTCGGGATCTTGAAAAACAAACCCAACAACCTGACAGAGGGACTTAGGACTTTCTTTAACTGGATCATGTCCATCGATAGTGATTTTTCCGCTGATAGAACCGCCACTGAAATGAGGGACTAAACCGTTGATGCACTTCAATAGAGTGGATTTTCCCGATCCTGAAACCCCGGTAATCAGCACCAATTCCCCGCGATGGATGGTGAATGAAATATTATTTATGGCTGGTTTTATCGAATTGGGATAGGAAAAGCTAACATTTTGAAAGGTGATCATATAGAGTCTTTCTTTTTGATGAACCCAGGAATAAGGAAAGCGAGGGATAATACCCCAATCATCATATCGAAATTAGGGAGGGTTACCCTTGGATAGGGATTGTACAAGAGGATTTGCCGGTCAATGAAAGAGATAGGAAGGATGTAAAACCCAAGTATCAGGATTTCAATGATCGAAATGATCGAATCGCTCGTGTACCATTTTTCACGTTTGTAATTGGAATGCGGTATTTTTCTGCTAATCCACCAAAACCAAAAAAGAACAACCATCAAACCGGCATATGATAGACCAAGGGCATATCCATTTTTATTTTTTAACTGCAGGAACCATCCTGACATAAAAACCAACAAGCCTCCAATGATTACAAACTGATTTTTTTTGGATTGCTGTTGAGCCATGTTGAAGACAAAACCTCTCGCTGTCATCGCTTCTGCAAGCCATATCGAGCGTTCTAAACCATCTGTCAACAGCGGCAGAAAGAGCGAAGCATAATCTGTCAGGTGACGTAATTGATGACCACGAATGGCTTGCACCTGGCGGATTTCCTCCAACCTCCGTTTTATACTTGGCAGAAAATTCATTGCAATTGAAATCATCAATGCAAGCGGGAAAAACGCCCTGGGTATCATGCGAATGATGGATTTTGCGCTTAGTGATTGATTGAAAATCATAAAAGCCAATAATATACTGCTGAGAATTACGCCATTCGAAAATCCATAGAGGATTGCTTCTAAAGTAATCGGTCCACTAAAAAGCCATATATTTCCGGGAATGCTTGTGACCATAGTTTCCCCGTTATGAGAGACCAGGGCATTAAATAATGTCGTGGAAAAGATTAATATCAGTATGAGGGGGAAAAGAGAAACTTGGAACGAGTTATCTATGGCTGAGTTTTTTTCATTTAGCTTTATCATGATGATCAATATCAGCAGGATAAGCAGTAAATGAAAAGGATTTCTCGTAGAGGATAACGCTCCCAGAATGGAAATTAACCAAATAACCCAGGTTATTGAATGCATCATGTTTTCCTAACAGTATGGATTAGATTGGGGTTTGGTGAAGTCATTTCGACATTGTAAGTAAAGGAAAACCGATTTTTAAATCGGTTAAGGATTTTTATCACAGGTGCTCCAAATACCAATAACAGTAAAATATTTCCAATCGAGCGACAAAAGTCCCAAGTCAAGGATGTCATTATGTAATATGTAAGGTAACGATACAAGGTATCCGTTGTACCTGTTCCGGGGGCCCAATATAGATTACTTGGACCAGAAATAAAAGGCCAGGACCATAAATTCATGATTGCGCCGAAAAGCAATCCCCAAATGGCTCCAAAAACAGCAAGGGAAGCCACCTCGACATTGAAGTTCCATTTTGAAAAAAGCATCTTAAGACTGCTGATGATTGGTTTGATTAACGGGGCGCTCATTCCAACCCAGCCGGCAGTGAACATTTGCCCCGGCAGCCAGGGTCCCACACCACCCGTAATCAAGGCTGAGACGATCAAGGTCAAAGCGCCCATTAAGAAACCAAAATTACACCCGAAGACATATCCCACCATAATAATCAAAAAGAAAATCGGGCTAAATCCTCCTGGCCCTGGAATGGCTGTTTCCAGGAAACGCAATGACGAGTTAATCGCCACAAGCATTCCCATGAAGGCAATGATACAAGTATTCACGCTTTGTGTTTGGATTTCGTAAATAATCACTAAAACACACAAACTTATTGCCAATACAACCATCCAGGGCGTTTCGGAGGAGCGTATGTTGGCATAACCCATTTGATGCTCGATACTATTTGTAAAAAACGGTCGAATGAACGCCAGTATGCCCAAACCCGAGCAAAGAAGGATTACAGCCCATTTAGATAAAAAAACCTTAAGTGATCTAATCATTGTTCTCGCTTTTTCAATAACAAGGTGCCCGTTATTCCTACGACCAGTAATAGAACAATTACAGCCAAAAATTTAATCAAAGCTTGGCTGCTTGGGATTGTTTGGTTGGAGGTTGGCATTTCGGTGGACGTAGGTATTGGCAACGATGTTGGTGTTGAAATATTCTCCCGGGTTTTTTGAAGGCTATCTTGTGTTTTTTTGGCTATTCGGGTTGCCTTCAGGGACGTTGCTTTGATTTTTAAGGTAGGTGAAACAGAAGGGGAAGCGGTAGCTGCCGACCGATTTGATAAACTTGTTGCTGAGGGTTCGGTAGTCACACTGGGTGAGGATGTCGATAATTCAGAAATAGTTGGTGTTGGAGTCCGAGAAGGGGAGGGTGTTATTCCATTCCCAGATGAATTATCGAAGTAGAGAGTAAAGGGGGCATTATCATTGTTTTCCTCGTCATCATTATGTGTAATTGGGCTGGCGGTTAGAGTGGGTGTGTCAGTCGAAGTGGATGTCTCGGTCGGAGTGGGTGTCTCGGTAGCTGGAACGCAAATTTCATCGATGCTGTAGCTGACACTGGGCGGCTGTCCATCACCCCAACGCCACCCTTCGACCGCGCCACTTTGAAGCTGGGTAAGAGTAGCGCCCCTTTGAGAATATTCCCATTGATTATTCAGCAGATGCCAATATGACCAATAATTGGGTGGGGATTGACAGAAGCAATTATCGGTGGGACATCCAGTATTTTCGATTTTACATATTGCTGCTCCGATAGGGTCGAAAGCTGCCAGGATATTTAGCCCCGATTTTTGTAATACATCATATCCGGATAGTGAATCTCCGGTGAATGAGATACAAAATGTATTAATCGTTTCATCATCGAATTGAACAATTAATCCAATCTGGTTTTGATCTTGGGCTTGGGCGGGCAAGACAATTCGATATGCCAAGAATAGGATAAAAAAGAATAAAAAGAAATGTATGAACGGTCGAGTTGTTTTCATAGCACTGAATAGGAATTTGGCTGATTACGGGTTGTTGATAATGGGTAGGAAACCTGTGGGGCAGTTCGATAGATTAAGACTATCCAGAGGATAAGGGCGGTGTAATAATGCCGGTATGGCTTGTTGGGTGGCCATCAGATTGGTGCCAGTCCCCGATTGCCATTCAATGCTTCCATCGGCGAGCTGTAAACTTAACAGAAAATCATAAGGGTTGCCTGCGGATTTTGTCCAGGCAGTGTCTGTGGGATCTTGACCGGCAGCTAATATGGCTTGAATAGCATAAGCCGTCGAATTGGCATCACTATCCGTACCCCATAAAGAGTTGGGGTCATATGGGAATCCGCCATCTGTATTTTGCGCAGATAAGAGATAGTTCCAGCCACTCGTTATGGTGGTAGAGGTTATCGGTTCTCCGTTTGCTATAAGTGCTTGTATCGCCAAGGCAGTGGAATTGGTATCTGCCCCGTAGCCGGTTCCCCATTCCCAGCCGCCGTCTGATTGAATGAGGTTTTTAAGGTAATTAATAGCC
>JBDKUB010000583.1:0-4996 GCA_039679915.1 Anaerolineaceae bacterium | reverse complement strand
TTGGATAAGTGAGTCCGCACGACATCGCCATCCAGCAAACTTACTTGCCGCCCGCGTTCAAGCAAGAGGGAAGTAAGAATCTCAGCCGTGGTCGATTTACCCGAACCACTTAACCCGGTAAACCAGATGCAAACACCCTGTTTATGACGGGGCGGGTACATTTGGGTTAATATTTCAGCCGTTTCCTTGCGGGTGAACCATTCCGGCAATGTCATCCCTTTAGCCAGATATTCGTCCCGCACCTGAGTACCTGAGATGGAATAAACCTTTGCTCCTTCAGGAACCTTGGTTTCATCCTCATACCGTTCTTCGTCCGCCAGATAAACCAGATTCTTGAACTCGATTGGTGTAACACCCAATTCAGCGGCGTATTGTTCTAACATTGCCTGGGCTTCGTATGGACCGTAGAATGGCTTACCATGGCTATCCGTGCCCGGTCCGGCATGGTCGCGTCCAATAATAAAGTGATTCGCACCATAATTGCGGCGGATGATAGCATGCCAAATAGCTTCCCGTGGACCTGCCATGCGCATGGCAAGCGGCAATAAGCTGAGCAGGGTTTTGCTTTGATCGTAGTAATTCTCCACAAGAGCACGGTACACACGCACCCGCGTGTAGTGGTCTACATCGCCCGGTTTGGTCATTCCTACCACGGGATGGATCAATAAGCTGCCATTCACCTCTTCAGCCGCACGCTTGGTCAATTCCTCATGGATACGATGCATCGGATTGCGGGTCTGGAAAGCAACTACATTGGCATGACCCATTTGTTCGAGGGCATCCCGAACCTGCAAGGGTGTGCGCCGCAAATCGACAAAATCATAATAATACGGCAAATCGACTACCTTCAATGCCCCAGAAACATACACCTTACCCCAGCCTACCATTTCCGAAATCAACGGGTGTTTGGAATCGGTAGTACCCAAGACCAAGCGAGCCTCTCGCAAGGGATCCCAGTGGTATACTTCTTCGATTTGCATCACTGCCAGGGTATTATTGCGGGCATCGCATAAAGTGACCTGCTCGCCCCAGCTAGGCAGAGCATCTTCATCCAGTGGCAATGTCACCGGAATGGGAAATAATGTCCCATTTTCTAAACGCATTTCAGTTAGGACACGCTCATAATCAGCCTTTTTCATAAAACGATCCAAAGGTGAAAAAGCGCCAGTCGCCAGAAGCTCCAGATCGCATAGAGCGCGGGCTGAAATTTTAATCGATGGTAACCGTTTGGAGCGCTCGATGATTTCCTGGCGCTCTTCACCCGTGACTACCAGATTTACCAATTGACCGCCATAAGGGCTGATCAGTTTGCTATTGTGGGTATTACTTACCATGAAACTATATCTCCTTGTTAGTAAGTTTTCGATGAAAACATCTCGTAAAGTATTGGTCCGTGAAAAACAAATTTTTAACCATGGTTCCATATGCCCAGGGTAAGCGAGAACTTTTATTCATTCTGCTCATCCTGACCAATTGATTAATCATTGAACCTCCGACATCGAGATCACTCTGCCTTGCTGGGCTGATTTCAGGGCAGCCAGACAGACTCTTAATGTCAAGATTCCATCCTCAAGGGAGCACACCGGGCTTTCTTCATTACGGGCAACTCGAATAAAATGGCTCAATTCGTCCAGAAATAGTGTATTACGCTCAAATCCGGCGGGTACAGGGAAATATTCCCACGAGTCATTGGTTGAACGGCATAGAGCAACTTTCCCATCCGAATTATCCCAACGCAAGAACCCTTGAGTTCCAAAAATTTCCAAGGTGTGCGCAAACGGTCGTTGATTATAATCTAAATGTAGGCTAGCTAACAAGCCGCTGTTGAACTTCAACCCAATCTCTGCCGTATCCTCAACATTCAATTCCAAATCGCCTAACCGTTCAGCAAAAGCCCCCACCATATCAACTTCACCAAGCAGCCAGCGCAAATAATCCAAAGGGTGTGAAAGGGTTAGAATAACCCCTCCCCCCAATTCAGAGCGAGCGCTGTAGCTGTGGCGGTAATCTTCCCAGGGGTGCCAGCCTGGTAAATATTCTCCCCAATGGGCATGTGCTGAATAAGGCTTACCTATAGCGCCTTCATCGAGCAGCTTTTTTATCTGCTGCAAACCGGGGTGGAAACGGAACTGGTAACCTATCAAAATACGGCTGCCGGATTTATCGACTGCATTCACCAATATATCGATATGCTCCAAGGAATGGGAAACGGGTTTCTCCATCAAGATATGGCAACCTGCTAACGCGGCTGGAATAGCCACTTCTAAGTGTAATGCGGTAGGATTGGAAATGATTACCGCTTGTGGTCGATGGGCTAAAGCTGCCTCAAAATCCGTTTCAACCGGAAAATCTTTCAATTCCTCATCAGGCAGTGAGCTACGATGAGAACGATACAGCACAATATCCTCTTCGCCTAATGCAATCAAGTTCTGTAAATGGCGCCTGCCAATCGAACCCAAACCGGCAATGAGAATTTTCATGTTTCGTACCCCCAGCTTCTAAGCATCTCCCCGGCGATCTCTAAAAAAATCTGCTTATCTCTGTCGGTGAAAATCTCTTTATACGAACCACGTTTCCCTTTCTGCAGCGGTGAAACCACCTGACCGGCTTTTTGCTGCTGCCATTCCGCATCGGGATTCTGACGTGCTTCGGCTTCGATGGCTTTTTCCAAGCCAGGCGCGTTAATATCCACCCTCAAAAAAGCCCATAATCGTATCATTTCACCCAATGGGTTTTCCAACAAATCTTCATAACGCAGGTGAAAATAGCGTTCCCCATAATATTGTTCCGCTAATCGATTGGTTTCGTTCACGTTGCGCACCCAACCCAAGGCGGCTTGGCGAATAGCTTTTTCGGTAAAAACAGAGCGCTGCCCCTCTAGGTATGGTCCTGGGTTCTGGACGAAATCATCCAAGATTTTCTTATCTTCAGTGGAAAGGTTTTCGGGATGTTCGATGAAATTTTGAAAACGATGAGAAAGCACCGTATCACGTCCATCGCGGATGATATAAATCAAGAATGCATCCGGATAGACCTTATACATCAAGCGAACCGATTCGCCATCCAGTAAACTATTGGGGCTTTTATCACCCACCACACATCCTTTTTCGCCCTTGCCTTCCCGGCGCGCCTCTCGCTCCATGATGAAATCTGCCGCCGCCCGCATCACGACCGGCGAAAGGTCTTTGCCTCTATTCCAGCGATTGCTGCGGCGTGTCAGCCACTCACCGGTTTCCGGTTGCCTGACCAGTGATTCGAGCGTTGGCTGGCGGGTGAAAAAATGCGCCTGATAATTGCAATGCACCTGAGGATGCAGCCGAATCAAGCGCGCCAGCAATGTGGTCCCGGAGCGGGCGTGACCATAGATAAAGAATTTATCGAGCGGAAAGAATTGCCGCGCTTCTTCTACTTCCTCGGCTGTAATGGGTGGAATATCCCGAGATTTCGGTTGAGGGGATCCACCATGCAGCAGAGCTTGATAGGCTAATGTAAATCGACGTGAAATTTTATTCATAAGGTGTTTATATTTCACCACTAGGAGATGTGCATTTTGAATTTTTTCATATCTATCTGGCTCAATTTACTTTCTTAGTGCATCCGTGGCTGATCGTTTTTCGAACTTGCGCCGCATAGTCCAGGTAGCTGCCCGCCATCTCGATGACAGGTTATATCCAGATTGCGGCTCATAATTCAATGCCTGCATTTGTTCGGCAGTCATCAGCTCGATTACCGCTGCCTCGCTTGGTTCGAGGGTTTCCTTCCACCTTCCCAATGGCGTGGTGCTAATTGCACTGAACTGATCGGCAAACATGGAATTACCCTTCCATGTTACTCCTGCCCGAGTCGGCTGTGCCAGGATTGGATTAGCATCGATTCCCAGAAAAGTCGTAATTTGTTCCAGAGTTTCTTGAGGCTTGCGAACCAAATCTTCATAGCGGATAAGCCGGCAGTGATCCTTACCATATCGAATAACATTCTGCTGACAAGCCACCACAGATCGCTTCCAATTGGCTGCAAAAAATTCAGCAGACCAATCCGGATGTTTGCGCCGGTAAGAAGCGTGATTATCGCGCGGATCGCGCACGATATAAATGCAGCGTGCTTCCTGCCACCATCTGAATATCAGATCAGCATAATATTCATTGTAAGGGGATTTTTCCACCCAATAGCTCGCTCCATCTTGCCATAATCCGGAAACCTTGCCGTATGCTAAAACTGCTGCGCTGAGAATATCACCGTCATGCCGATAACCCGCCTTATCGATAATCTCTGCCATTATGCGCGCTATATCAGCAAATGAAATTGTGGAGTAATCTCGATCTGGAAAGCCGGCCTGGCTTTCAGGCTGATTTTCTTTCTGCCATGTAAAAATATGGATTAGATATTTTTCTGTAAGCTCGATTTTCGCCGCTAGGCCCAAACCAGAAGATCGGGGTAAGAAACGCCTAAAAAATCCGCTTTCTTCTGGATAAACCACCAATTGAGGATGTGAATCCAATAAAGCACGCAATAAGCTGGTACCGGATTTGGGATGCCCACCCAAGAAAACCGGGTGATCGCGCAGAATTTTCAATTGTTCGATTTCATTATCATTCATCAAAACCATTTTGGGGGTTGCACGAATACTATTAGTTAGTCACACCTGATCTTATGATTTTAGTAAATTCTTTCATTGCCCAACCCCACCCTGTCCCTTCCCGCAAGCGAGGAGGGAGTGAAAGGGAGCCCAGATAAATCAAGAAAACCCAAAATTAAGAACATTCTTGATAGAAATAAAATAACAGGTAGCAGAAAAATAACAATCTATTTTCAATTGTAATAATTAGCTACTCACTCGACAGTTTTAATCATCCGTCATTTTGAGGGTTTTTTTTTGCCCCGAAGCAAACTTTAAACCATAGAAAAAGATATGTTTTAGAAAGATTGTTTCAATCGCTTCGCTCTTTCGCAATGACAGCAGGCTTTCCAATTAGGCATGGTAACTAAACCAAATCAA
>JBDKUB010000011.1:0-2816 GCA_039679915.1 Anaerolineaceae bacterium | reverse complement strand
GAGGGAATCGATACCAGCCGGGAGGCTATGGCTTTGGATACGATAAAGGCTGTAGGTCCGCGTGGGCAATTCCTACGCCAGCGACACACGCGTGATGGTTTACGTCGCTTGCGCTACTCCGAGTTAACGGCCCAGCCAGCTCCAGGCGGTGGTTGGCTCGATCCAATCGAAGTAGCCCGCCAAAAAACCCAATCGCTGCTCGAGACCCACTTCCCTCAGCCTCTCGAAATTGCCCAGCAAGATGAAATCAAACGCATCATACATGCCGCGGAGAAGGAATTTGCCGTTTAAAAATATTTCATTCTCTCTCTGATAGCCAAGAACGAATGCTTTTGTTATGCAAGGAGGAAGAAATGGAACTCATCAATTCAAAATGGTTCACCTTGGTAACTTTTTTGCTTGTTTTCGGGCTGCTATTTTCAGGGTGTGCCCCAAAGGAAGCCACCATCGTTTCTGAGAGCGCCGCTGAAGAAACCGCTGTACCTCAAGCCGAAGAATCCGAAAGCGCGGCTGCAGGTGAATCCCAAATAGTAATCGTTATCCCAGAAGATCCGCCCAGTTTCAACGCCTCGCTTTCCGATACCGGCTACGATGCCCTCGTAATGGAATTGGTGATGCTGGGTTTGGCAGATCTGGACCCCGAAGGTAATGTATTCCCTGAACTGGCATCTGAGCTTCCCACCGTCGAAAATGGGGGTGTGGTTGCCGATGAAGAAAATGGAACGATGGATGTCACCTGGAATTTGCGTACGGATATTACCTGGTCGGATGGTACACCGGTATCCAGCGATGATGTGATTTTTACCTACAACGCACTGATCGATCCTGAATTGGGCTCATGGACTCAAGGCATAGATTATGTAGATGGTATAGAAAAAGTGGATGATGATACATTCGTTATTCATTACAACACCATCTACCCGGGATATCTGTATCAATTTGGCGGTGAGCAAATGGCAATCTGGCCTTCCCATTACTGCGATGCCACCCAGGGTTTTTCACAATGGGAATGCGCCCATAAACCGCTTAGCAATGGCCCTTATCTCATGGAAGAATGGGTGGTTGGCGACCATTTGACATTCGTGCGCAACCCCACTTATTACCAAAAGGGTAAACCTGCCATCGATAAGATCATTGTCCGGATTGTACCGGATGGTTCCGTGCGTAAAACGATGCTGATAAACGGCGACGCCGATGTGGATATGTGGACCACCGAAAGTATGATCCATGACCTTAAAGATGTACCTAATGTGGAAATCAGTACCAGCCCCAATAATCGCTGGGTCATGCGCTTGTTTATGAATCTGGCGGCACGGGGTACAACCGATTCGCAAGCTACACCCCACCCTATTCTCTCGGATGTGCGTGTTCGTAGGGCGATCCGCATGGCCATCGACGTTGAAGAGCTGTCGAATGAAATCTTCTTAGGCTATTCCAAACCTGTTTGGACGGAATTCTTCCGCGAGCCTTATGTTTGCGATGTTCCACAACCGAAATACGACCCTGAAGCAGCTAAGGCTCTGCTGGAAGAAGCAGGCTGGATTGACCAGGATAACGACGGGGTACGTGAATGCCATGGTTGTACGTCTGCCAAGGAAGGTGACCTGATGGAAATGGAATTGATCACCTACGCGGAATACGGTGAACTGCTTGAATTGACCCAGCAATTGATCGGTGAGATGCTGGGAGAAATTGGCATGAAGCTCAATTTGTCCATTATGGAAGGCAGCGTGATGTGGGCGACCTCTGCAGAAGGTGGCATCGAACAAACCGGTAATTTCGACATCAACCTGTGGGACGATGGTTATTTTGGTAACGATCCTACCGATTTCCTTTGGGAGCTTTATTACTCAGGGGCGGCGGTCCCCGATATGGGCTGGAATGTTGGTCGTTGGATCAACGAAGATTTCGATGCACTGCTCGACCAAACATATACCCTGGATGAAACAGCTCGAAAAGACTTGTTCTGCCAGATGGCAACCATTCTGGATGAAGAGGTGCCCGTCATATTGCTCTTCTCGGCTATTAACGCCGATACCCATTCGACCCGACTAGTGGGTGTCCAGTCCACCATCAATGATCTGGTAACCTGGAACGCTGCAGACTGGACGCTTAAATAATGGGTCAGTATGTCGTCCGGCGGTTGCTGCAAGCTATCCCGCTGTTGTTGCTGGTCAGTATTCTTTTATTTATTTTGGTGAATATCGCGCCTGGTGGACCACTGGCTGGGCGCGGTCAGACCAAACATATCCGCCCGGAGCAGGTAGAAATTCTCAAGCGCCAATACGGGTTGGATAAACCCCTGGTGGTGCGCTATGTTTTTTGGCTCATCGGCAATGATTGGATCAAAGTGGATACCGATGGCGACGGGATTGCAGAGAGTTACGGGCAAAGTAAAGGGATTTTGCGTGGCGATTTTGGAAACTCGTATCGTACTCGCCGACCCGTTCTGGAAACCATCGGCGACTATCTGCCTAATACCATTTATTTAATGACTATCACTCTCATCATCGTTGCTCTGTTAGCCATTCCGGTTGGCGTGATATCTGCCGTGAAGCAATACTCGATATTCGATATCTCCATTACAACACTTTCGTTTATGGGACAGGCTATCCCGGAATTTTGGCTGGGACTGATCTTGATCCTGATATTTTATGGCTGGTTGAAGAATCCGATCAGTGGTGAGTCATTGCTGCCGGCTGGCGGGATGTATACCATCGGTGCGCCATTCTCCATCTGGGATTGGGTGAAGCACCTGATCCTTCCGGTGACAATGGGCACAGTGGGCTGGGTAACCTGGTATTCGCGTTTTTTGC
>JBDKUB010000158.1:0-19375 GCA_039679915.1 Anaerolineaceae bacterium | reverse complement strand
TGGATGGAGAAAAATATTCCCGAAGGTTTGACAGTCTTCGCTTACCCAATCAGTCATCAGCGTAAGCTCCGTACCACTAATGGAATTGAACGACTTAATCGAGAACTTCATCGTCGATCAGCCGTAGTAGGCATTTTCCCAAATGAGGCTTCCTGTTTGCGTCTAATTAGTGCCCTCTTAATGGAATATCATGATGAGTGGCAGATCGGTCGAGTTTACCTGACTTTCCAAGACGAGTTCGAATCGACGTCGTAGTAGTAGGGGTTGTGGAAAAGTGGATAATAGCGGAGCGATATTCACCTTTCCACAATCCGTCTTTTCGGATATTTTGTTCTTTACTAATTATATAGAAGGTCACCAGAAATTTTACAGCAAATTACTTGCATTATCCTTTTGTTAGATTAACATATGATACATTAAAAAAATGTTATGATAAAATTAATAATCAGCGAATTTATTATTAGAAAGATGCATTAGGTAATATGATACCCTGTATTATTGGGATTATGGCTTATAACGAAGAAGCCAATATTGGTTTGCTCCTTGATGCATTACTTACACAGGAAACAAAGGCTGTCGAAATCAACCATATCATCGTTGTCTCAAGTGGCTCAACAGATCGAACCAATGAAATCGTCAATCAATTTGCTGAAAATAATCCCAAGGTTGAATTATTAATTGAAGAATGTCGCAAGGGTAAGGCTTCTGCGATAAATCTATTCATGCGCTGTGTCAAAGATGAAATTGTTGTATTACAAAGCGCAGATACGCTTCCCGAAAAAAACACAATCGAAGCCCTTGTTTCACCTTTCGATGATCCAAAAATTGGTATGGTAGGGGGTCACGCAATACCTGTCAATAAACTAAATACTTTTTTTGGTTTTGGTATTAACATGCTATGGGAGCTTCATCATAAGATATGTCTATATCGCCCGAAAATGGGTGAGTTGATTGCTTTTCGTAACATTTTTCGCCATATTCCCAATGAAACAGCAGTTGACGAAGCAAGTATCGAACCACTCATTGTTGGTCAGGGTCTTCTATTACATTATGCACCAAATGCAATTGTCAGAAATCGCGGTCCCGAAACAGTAAGAGATTATATTAAACAACGGCGGCGAATATTTACAGGACATATTTATATTAAGGATACACTAGGTTATAAAGTCTCTACACTTAATGGTTTCCGAATCCTATGGATTTACCTGAGGAGTATGAATCCTCTAGATTGGCGCTATTGGATTTGGGCACCGGGGTTTATTTTATTAGAAGTGTTATGCCGCTTTCTTGGCGTGATTGATTATCGAATATTGAAGCGAAATCCATTTTCTTGGGCGATTGTTAGTTCTACAAAAGATTTATCTATATCCTAATTGATTAGATCACTAATAGATGGTCATAACGATTGACTTAGGCCTGGGTACTACGTATGAACGATGGGCATTAAACAGAGCGTTAGTACAGTTATCTATTGAAGAAAAAATACGCTCGGTTTTTGAAGGACCCGGAGATGGTATCTCAGGTATTGTTGGGATTAATAGCTTACCTTTTGCACTGAGGGGGGCTGAATGCACAGTGATGTTGGATAATAAAGAACAAATTGCTTTTGCCCGGCAAATCTGGAAAAAATATGCTCCAAAATCAAATCCTGAAATAATCGAGATTTTTGATAATGAAATCCTACCTTTCCCAGAAAACACTTTTGATCTGGTTTGGAATTTTAATGTGATGTCACGCAAAGCAGAATCAATTGGATTATTAGGTGAATTATGTCGGATTAGCCGTAGAAATGTTTTGATTGTTGTACCTAATCGAGCAAATTATTCCTTCATGTTTCATCGTTTGCAGCATAAAGTTTCTGGGAAACCATGGGATCACGGAACAATTGATTTGATGCATCCCAATTCCTGGAAAAAAAGATTGACTCTAAACAGGATGATTATAAAACGGGTTTTCTATGTGGATTGTCCCTGGTGGCCGGATATTGTTGATATGCACGAGTTTATTACAGATTTTTTCCCATTTCTCGATCGGTTTTCAACTGGTTTAAAACCAGAACAACGCATGAAATGGGATTCAGATCACTTGCCTTATTATTACCCCCAAGAAAATCTTAATGTTCACATGCAAATGGAAAAACTGGCTTCTTTCGAAAAGTTACATTGCATACCCATAAACCGCTTTTTTGGACATCATGTGGCAATCCTAGCGGAAAAACCTAAGGCGGGGCAATGAATCGCATGTTGGGTGTAATTGGTCGTATTCCATTATTTTGGTCATTTCGAAAGTTTGGATGGCCTAAGTCCAGTCCTGAAAATCTGACCTTAACCTTATCCACCCGTTGTAATTCACATTGTAAAACATGTAACATCTGGAAAAAGCAGGAAAATGAACTATCACTTAGAGAATGGGAACTAATTCTAATTTCTTTCATACATCCTCCTTATTGGGTAACAATTAGCGGTGGAGAACCATTTTTACATAAAGATATCGTTACATTTAGTAAATTGGTTTACGATTATTGGCATCCAGGAATTCTAAATATTCCTTCTAATGCAATATTATGTGATATTCCTGAAAAAGTAGAGCAGATCACTAGTTATTGCTCAAAAAGCCAGTTGATTATTAATTTGTCTCTAGATGGTATCGGTACCCATCACGATGAAATTCGTGGAGTACCGGGTAATTTCGAAAAATTTGAAAAAACACTCAAGCAGCTTTTGCTAATCCGAGACCGATATTCCAATTTATCCATTGGGATTCATTCCGTTATTTCTGTTTTTAATATTAATGACCTAGATGCCATCAAGAATTATGCTCGTTCTTCGGGTGCAGACCAGTTCATTACTGAGATTGCTGAACAGCGTGTTGAGTTAGATACAGTCGGGTTGATGATTACACCACAGGCAAAAGAATATGGTGAAGCTATTCAGCAACTGATTCATGCTCCGAAGATAAATGATAGAAATCAAATTAGTGTTATAAGCCGATCATTTCGAGAAAAGTACTACCAGATTGCGCACCAAGCTTTGATAAAAAAGAGACAAATAATCCCATGTTTTGCCGGGTGTGCAAGTGCTCAGATTTATAGTGATGGTGCTGTATGGCCTTGTTGTGTAAGGGCAGATTCCCTGGGTAATTTGCGTGAAAATGATTATAACTTCCCTAGAATATGGATGAATGATAAAGCCGGAGAAGTTAGGATGAGTATTAAGAATAAACAATGTTTTTGTCCATTAGCTAATGCAACTTATTCTAGCATGATATACAATATTCCCACGCTTTTTCAAATTGCGTATCGAATAATAATAGAATTATTTAAATAAAAATCAATCCATGAATTAATGACTGATCGAGATTCGGGTTTAAGAAAAGTATTTATTACTGGGGCTACCGGATTTATAGGAGGAGCAGTCGCCCGTGCATTATCTATGCAGGGTTATGAAGTTATTGCTTGTGTACGTCCGCAAAAAAGGAATGAGATAAACTTTTGCCCAGTAGTTTGTGCAGATTTTTTTCAAACCGTATCATTGGATGATATTATTGAGCCTTGTGATGTAATAATTCATGTAGCCTCTATTCGAAACCGTTGGAAAACAACCGCTGACCAATATTGGCAGGTGAATGTGGATAGTACACGCGCTTTGTTAGAAGCCAGTGTTGGTAAAGCGAATCGCTTTATTTATATTAGTTCTGTGGGTGTGCATGGATTCCCTGGAGTAAATAATATAGATGAAAATTTTCCCGTAATTACACCGAAATCAAACATAGATTACCATTCCAGCAAAGTAGTCGCTGAAGGAATTGTTCAAAATTTCAGCAATCAACTCGAAACGGTAATTATTCGCCCTACAATAACTTATGGAATTGGTGATACAGATGGTATGGTAACTCGCATTATTAAAATGATTGCTGAGAGAAGATATCTTCAGATAGGTAATGGGAGGAATACAATTCATTTAACTTACATCGATGATTTGGTGGAAGGGATAATCTTGGCGATGAATACTTCTGCTGCCACGGGACAGGTTTATATCCTTTCAGGAAACGAACCTATCGAAATTCAATCTTTATTCTATTTAATTCGAGAATATTTAAACCTAACTTATACTCCATTGTATATTCCGGAAAACATAGCTCGATTTTTTGCTGGAATAATTGAAAGTGGTTATTGGGTTGTAGAGAAAGCTAATTTTAAACCAAGAATTGCTCCTCCAATAACGCAGGAAAAAATCAACATTTTTTGTAAACATCGCAGTTATTCACACAATAAAGCTACAAACTTTTTGGGATATACACCAAAAGTTACAATAGAAGACGGTTTATCGCGCACGATTAGGTGGATGAGAGAAAAACGTTATCTATCCGTTGCATCAGTAGGTGAAGACGGCTGATGAGCGAGATAGAATCCAATATTTTTAACGAAGATGATATTTCAGTCGTAATACCTTCTTACAATAGTGAAAAAACGATCGAAGGTTGTTTGCGTTCTTTATATGATCAAACACATATACCATCTGAAATAATTGTGGTGGATTCTTCGTGGGATAAGACGAAGGATATCATTAGAGAGAAATTTCCGCACATTCATCTAATATCAATGAATGATAGAACATTTCCTGGGCCAGCTCGAAATATCGGCGCGCAAAATTCACATGGTCGAATCCTAGCGTTCATCGATTCTGATTGTATTGCCAATCGTGATTGGATAAGTAAGATTTTAGAGAATCATTCGAGTGGCAAACAGATAGTGGGTGGCGGAATCGAGACAGCGAATTTTAACAGCATAACTGGCCTTGCGGGACATCTATTGGAATTCAGAGAATTTGTCCCTTCAACTGAAGGAAGATATGTGATACATGTCCCTTCATGTAATCTCTCCTATCGTAAAGATATTTTTATGCGGTTTGGAGGTTTCCCAAATTCATATTACCCCCAGGAAGATTTATTATTCAATTATCTCATCTCAAATAATGGTATAAAAATTTGGTTCGACCCATCAATGCTAATTCATCACTACCCGCGAGAAGGCGTGAGGAATTTTCTATCACACCAACATAGGCTAGGAAGGGTAACACGTTGCGTTTTGAAAAGGCTTGAGTTGCCTGGTTCATTTGTTGGTAAACATCCAATCCTGGCATGGACTACTTCTCCACTATTAGGGTTAATGAAATTTATTCGCTCAACCTGGTTTTATTTAACGAATTATAAGGTTAAGATAGTTCAATTTCCTCAATTGCTTTTCATATTAGGCTTAGGTACGATTTGGTGGGCAAGAGGATTTGCAGCCGGGACTCATTCTGGTTTAAGTGGTATTCGGGGGTGGCATGATCCAGAAGAACCAATTTTCTCTGCATTACTAGGCAAACAAATATCCTCTCTGGAACATATCTCAAACGGGGATAAAGGAAAATGAAGGCGTATACCCAAATTATTAATAGTCTGGCATTCCAGCTTACCAGCTTAGGATTATTAACAGCGCTCTCTCGATTGCCTTTCAAACTTGATTTACTTAATAGTTATGATGCAATCAATTACGCATTGGCAATAACCCAATTTGACGTGCGCCATTCCCAGCCACAATCACCCGGATATTTGTTGTATATCTTGATTGCAAGAGGTATCAATTGGTTTGTGGACAGCCCCCTGAAAGCATTGTATTTTGAAAGCCTGATATTTAGCGCTCTGGCGGTATTAGCGATTTTTTTGGCGGGAAGAGAAATCTATAATCATCAAGTTGGATTAATTGCTGCCTTGTTCCTCGCTACAAATGCATTTTTTTGGTGCTTTAGTGTCATACCTACGCCCTATACCGGGGATTTTTTTGCTTCGGCATTGATTGGTTGGCTTAGTTATCGGATGTGGAAAATTCGCGATCTTATGACTTGTCTCATTACCACAATCTGTTTGGGACTCATAGCTGGATATAGATTGCAAACGTTGATTTTTCTATTTCCTATATTTTTATTCGGATTATGGCAATTTCGTTCTAAACCAGCATTCGTTGTGCTCAATTTATTAATTTGCTTTGGTATTGGAGGTGTTTTTTTAATCGCCACCATAATGCTCAGTGGAGGAAGGGGAGAATATTTTAATTCGCTTGGTAATACAGTACCACTTTTCAAAAATGCCTATTATTTCACACGCTTCATGCTTTATTTTCCTCGTTATTACAATAACTTATACCTTACTGCAACTTATCTGTTCCGTGCAATGGGTGAGTTATTATGCGTGATGGTTTTGATTGGTTTTGTCTACCTTCCGTATAATATTCGCTTTTGGAAAAATAAGGAACTTACCTATTTGTTTTTATGGATCATTCCAACCATTTTGGTATATTTCCTGATCTGGCCCGGAAATCCAGGTACCATCCTGGTTTGCACGCCGCCTCTTTTCATCCTTGCTGCTTATGGGATGCATCGATTATTGCAATTACCCAAGCTTAAACCTTATATGATTTCAATTTTTCTTTTTATTTTAGGGGCTCAAATAATAATATTTACTCTCTCTCCAGTGAAAAAATTTAGCGATAATTATCGAGAGTTCGATAATTGGAATGGCATAAAAGAAAGGGTGGACCAGATAAAAGATCGAATTTCATTAGTTCAACAATCACCTGTTGAGGGAACGTTGATCGTCGCTTATGATATTCGCCATATTCAATATTATCTTCCACAATATCTCGGGTTTTCTTTTCCAACTTTTAAAAAAGAAAATCCCGAATTGGTTAGTAATGTTCTAATAAGTAAAGATGGAAAGTTATCAGGAAAGGAAAATGTATTGATGAATACATTGTTACCGACGGATATCCGTCGATTGATCTTGTTTGATGTTTCTCCTTCAGATGCAAAGGTTGATGCGAAGATAACAGTTGAATACAATCAAAATGGTCACAGTATCTATATACTTTATATTTCACCTTACGATTGCCTGGATTGGACTTCAGAAAGCATAACCGTTGATAAATGTTCAAAACAAATTATTGATTAACTCAACTTGACTTATATATGGGAAGAGAATTCTTGTTATAAATAAAAGACAATTAATTCACCATGAATTCGATTGTGAAAATTCTATCTTGGCGGGATTGGGGAATCGTTCGTTATAACTCGATTTTCCAGAATTTGAGCGCATTATATTTTATAGCCTATGTCGGACTCCATTGGAATTTGACTTTTATTGTAAATTCATTACTTTTTATCTTTTTTAGTATTCTAATGACCGGATATGGTTATTTAATTAATGATTTTGCTGATATTGACCTCGATAAGCATCATCAGAAACCCAATTCGTTTGCTAATACGAAGAAGTCGCTCGCTATATGGATTTTATTAGGAGTCTTGATTTGTGGAGCTATTTTTTCACTCCCATTCATAAAAAATATTTGGTTTGTGATTATTTGGGGAATATGGATATTTGTTGCAACGACATATTCCTTACCTCCGTTGCGATTTAAAGAAAAAGGCACATTAGGATTGATAACGACCGTGCTTGGTCAGCAAGTATTACCTGTTGCTTTGCTTTTCGCTGCTTTTACAACTCCTTGGAGCTGGGGGGTGTTCATTTTAATCTTATTTACCTTTTCACGAGGTGTATCCTCTGACCTTGGCCATCAGATTCGTGATTGGATTAACGATTCGCAAACCGACACGTGTACATTTGCGGTAAAGATTGGATACAAGAATGCCAATTCGATTTATATGACTTGTCTTGAATTTGAGCGTATTATATTGGGATTGGTATTAATGGTATTTTGGTATTACTTCCCAAAGGTAGGGTTATCTCGCTTGGGATTGCAAATTTCGTGGATATTGCCATTGGTTTTGGTATATATCACTTTGATAATAAAAACTCTTGGAAGCTCATGGCGAGCCTGGCGCCGGGGAAATTTGGAACAAAACGATCCTTATGATGAAGTGAGACAGCATGGAAGATTCGATTCGCTTCATATTATTCATCATACCTTTCCTACAGTTGTGATGCCTTTTTACCTGGCTAGTACGATTACGTTAATTTATTTACCGAATTTCATTTTTATCCTGATAATTATTTTGGTTTTTAATTTATATCGTTTCGATCTATGGAAACGTTTTATATCATACTGGTTTAATAAGTAGTCAAAGATTCTATTTCATATTTTCATTTATTCTCATGGTGATATTTTTATTATCAAAGATTACGAGCACCGAATAAATTGTTTGCGCGAAATGTATTATTAACCTTTACCACTGAAGTTACCTGCGTTGGATTAAATTTCCTGACAGGTATTCTTTTAGCTCGTATATTAACTCCAAATGATCGCGGCATAATGACTCTGGCGATGACATTTTCTTTGATGATGTTTTGTTTGACCAATTTTGGATTGCATGAGGGAACAGTATATTTCATTGATCGAAAAAAATTCTCTCCAATTCTTGTGATGGGTAATATACTGACTATTACTTGTGGATTGAGTGTATTAATTATCATCATTTTGATGTTGTTAAAATCCGTGTTTTTGTCTTCGTTTATGAAAGGATTTCCGGGAGAATATTGGCTGCCGATAATCTTCCTGGTGCCAGCAACGTTATTTCAAGGGGTGACATTATCAGTTTTAAGAGCTAAAGAACGATTCATATCAATAAATTTTTTACGGTTTTTAGGAACACTACTTTTGTTAATTTCATTTTCAATAGTACTATTGGTGTTTAAACGGGGAATTGGCGCTTGCCTAATGGTATATTTTGTAGTTACGATTCTAAATACATTGTTTTCGCTACTATGTGTGTCGCGATATGTTCCCATTTCCTTGGTCTTTGATTGGACATTATCACAAGATATTTTTCGATACGGTATGAAATCATACCTGCAGATCATTTTCGAGAGTATCAATTACCGTTTGGATATATTTTTGATTGCATTGTTTTTAGTGCCAGAACAAGTTGCGTACTATGGAGTGGCAACTTCATTGGCTGAACTAGCTTGGTATTTCCCAAATTCTGTAGGTTCGGTATTGTTTCCTTGGTTGTCTCACAAACCATTAAACGAAGTTCATCAGATTACAGCTCAAGCTATTCGCATTACTTTACTATTTACTGGGTTGATCATAATCGGCTTAGCAATTGTTAGTTGGATTTTAGTGCCGATGATTTACGGCCTTGTATATAAAGCAGCAGTACCAGCATTAATTCTCCTGCTTCCCGGAATTCTCGCTGTAGCAGTGCATAAAGTGATCAATCGAAATTTTGCCAGCCGAGATCGACAGCAAATAACTATCTTGTCTTCGGTCATAGCCATGGTTATTATCGTTGGACTTGATCTCTTGATGATTCCTCGTTGGGGGATTGTTGGTGCTGCTGTTTCTTCGAGTTTGGGATATTTTGTAGCGGGTCTTTCTTTGTTGTTGTTTTTCAAAAAGGATTCTGGATTAACAATATCTTCTATCATTTTCATTCAAAAGAGTGATTTAATATATTTAAAGCGGTTATTAAAGTTGATCATTCATACAAAAGAACCACAAGCAAACCCATGAGAATTGTTCTTATTTCTTAGGATCTAGAATTGTTCACTGTAGGGATTTGTATCCTGTCCAATTATTTACGACAGGATGGTACCGTTAAATGTCTTTTTCTTCGCCTAATGGACTGATTTCAGAAGTGCATCAAATCAGCGAAAAGAATTGATTAAATCAGAGTTGACCATTCTTCCGAGTATGGGTTCATTTTTATCGTGCTAATTTTCCCAGAATGTTTTTTAAGAAACCTTCTCATTTCTTGGAAAAAAAATAAACAACCAATTTTTCAACAAGTAATTGATAATTGTGCTTTCGCAATAGTTAATGATATTTGGAGTAAAAGATGAATGGTAAATTATATCAAATCATTTTCTCGATTATTATTTCTTTTTCGCTCGTCGCTTGTGAACAGGTAATTCCGTCATCAGAATCCACTCAGTTGATAGAAATCAAACCAACAAACCAGGTTACAGATAAATCCGATTCAAATCTCGAAACTGGCAAATTTATTGAAGGATTAGTTCGCATCGATTATCGAAATATTGTTGGATCACCACCTGCTTTATATGGCAGTAATGGCTGGTGGACTGATCAAGATGAAGATATTTGGCGTGATCGTTATCATGAATTGGGAGTGCGGGTGATCCGCTTACCCCTTGCGCAAGCAGGCTTCGAACCGCATAATGACGATGATGATCCTAATCACATTAATCCCAAAGGTTTTTTATTCAACACTCCATTACCCTGGTTTGATCGTACCATCACACTGCGAAAATGGCTAGAAATGTTGAAGAGCCAGCAAATCACTGTAATGATCACCATTCCCTATCTGGCAGGTTGGTTGAGCGCAAATAGGGACCAAGGATTAAATTCAACATATCCGCCCAATAACCTGGAGGAATATCGCGAATATTTGCGTGCACTTCTCCAATTTGCAGTGAACGAAATTGGTATTCCTCCTGATAAGATTATCCTGGAACCGGTCAATGAACCAGATCTGGAGTGTGGTCAGGATCGAGCAGTAACCTGTTTTTGGCAAGAATGGAAAATGGAAGATTTGGTTAATGTTATGCGTGTCGCCTATGATGAAGCAAAAAAAATCAGCCCATCAATACGCCTCGCGGGTGTTTCTGAGTGTTGTGGGACGGGACTCTTAGATGTATTAATTTCTCAGTACGATGGATTATCTTACCTGGATATTTTGTCTTATCATAAATACGTGAACAATTTCGATTTTACAGATTGTATATCCAGGGGAGAACATTTAAAGACGTATGGTAAGCCAGTTATTCTAAATGAATACGGTAATACCAAGTATTGGAGCAATGGAATCTCAGGTGCATTATGGCACGCTGCGATTCTGCCTCAGATATGGAAAATTGGTATTCAACCGCTTCAATTCCCAATCTCTGATTTTCCTGGCAGCCACCAAGGATACAACAAGTTAGGGTTGTTTTATGATTGGCGAGCAAATTGGACGTTAAAACCTGCTTATTGGGTATATTCTAATTTTTATAGTCATTTTGGCGGTAAAGATATAGTTTCAGTAGATAATACTCAACCGGTATCAATTCTTGTCAGTCGAGATAAGGATGTTGGTGAGCATAATTTGGCGATTTGGTTAACGAACTTAGACACGCGCAAACAAATTAAATTACATTTTGTAATCGATGGGTTTCCAGATAAGGCTGTGGAGATTCACGTTATTAATAATTTAAAAGGTCCTACAGCAATTGAGACGATTCAAATCACTAGTCCTGTCTTGGAATTTGATTTCAAAATTCCATCACAAAGTTCTTTTTGTATTCTAATAACAACCTTCATTCAAACCAATTCACCTTAGTTAATTCTATTAATAAACTGAATGACTTTCTGAATGAATTTTGAATAGAAATATACGAGATCAATTATTATAATAGAGGTAACTTATAAAGAATGACAAAACGGGTAGAAATTTACGGTGCGGGAATATCAGGATTGGTAGCAGCCATACAACTTGCCCGTCAAGGATTTGAAGTACATCTTTTTGACCGGGAAGAAAGAATTGGCGGAAACCAAATCTGGCATCCTTCTATCCAAACAACGAATTTGAATCTTGATAAGACTTCCCAATATATTGAAATCGAACTGAAAAATTTATTTCATCCGATTAATAACATTATTTTTTATCGTTATGGACGTAGAAGTACGTTTTCCCTTCCAGATATGTATGCCTGTGAACGCGGACCGAGGGAAAAATCATTAGATTTTGCATTAGGGAAGTTAGCCTCAGATGTTGGTGTAATTTTTCATCCAGGTGTTGAGTTTTCTAAGAGGTTATCTTCTCACAATGCATCGACTATAGTGGCTACGGGTTTAAATATTGAAAGCTATCAGGAACTTGGGATCCCTTATGTGCTAATCAAAGGATATCGAGCTCTAACAAAAACTAATTTAAATTCGATATTATTCACCTATATGTCAAAATGTACAAATTATGATTTTGCATATATAGCTGCAACCAATGAATTGCTTTTTTGTTTGTTATTTTCTCGCGGAATGATTTCAGATCGAAATCTTTCCCAATTAAAAATATTGCTTAAAGATACGGAAAAAATTGAATTTAATAATTGGGAATATTCCCATGGCGCTTTGCCAAAGGAACCACATTTATTTTGGGGGGATTGGATCCTAACTGGTACACTAAGTGGAATGATCGACCCTTATTTGCTGCATGGTATCAGCGGGGCGATGATATCCGGAAAAATTGCTGCGCTGGCAGTAAGCGATCCGTCAAAAGCAGAAGTTGAATTTCAATGGTTTAGCAAGAATTTTTTGATAAAGAAATGCCTAAAATCAGTTTCTTCTAGGCTTCCTTTAAAGCGTTTCTCTGTGCCAGCAATGATGTGGATTGATAATCATTTACATGGAGTAGGTTTTGTAAAATGATTATGCATTGGATGGAGTAATGAGTAATCATCGGGTGATTATCCTGGGTGCCGGGATTGGAGGCCTTTCAACAGCAGCGTATCTCGCAAATGCGGGCATCTCATCGTTAATTATCGAGCGAACTAATTTTCCTGGAGGAAGATGTTACGGTAGATACGTGGATGGGGATTGGTATGATATCGGTGCTATTTACTTTGGACAGCGCGTCCCAGAGTTATTAAAAAATTATTTTGGTATCGATATTAATTATAAAACGATGCGTATTGGAATAAGATTAGCGGGAAATTTGATTCCCTATCCTGTTGATTGGCATACACTGGTCACTCTTAAAAAATGCCCAATCTCTTCATTAACACTTATTAAATTTCTTAATAAATTAACTTTGCTTTATCGACGGTCTACTTTTATCAAATACCCATCCCTGGGATCACTAATTGATGCATTATCGGAAAATTATTTGATTCGCCAACTTGGTTATATCGCATTTGGTGTTACTGGCACCAATCCATATCAACTTCCAGCTCATTATCTTGGTATGGGTACAAATGTTAGCGGAACAATTGTAGGAAAACCAGTTAATTTACAAGGAGGAAATCGAAAGTTAGCCGATTCTCTTACAAATTACATTCTAGAGAAGCAAAGCCGGATAAAATTTCAGGAGGTCGTTGAGCAGATAACTCCACAGAATTCAGGCGGCTTCAAGGTAATTACTGATAAAGGGGAATATTTAACCGAAGTGGTCGTAAGCAATATTGGTTTTAAACCTACTGTAACCCAATTAACTCCTTTGAATTTATGGGATTCGGCTTACTTTTCTACCGTGCAAACTTTCCATCCAACGTTAGAAGTGATTAATATCTTTCTAAAAATTTCAAAAGGGTTTGCATTCCCTGCAGGTCATGGTGTATTCTTTCTTGCAGAAGATGTAATTACTGAGTTCAATTGCCTTGAAAATGGAGTTTTTCCTGACCAATCCATGTTCATATTGCAAGTTCCAACCAATCTTGAGCCAGATTCGATTCCATATCATTCAGCAACGATTCAGTTCTATCATCCCAAGGGTAAGGTATCAGATATTCGCCTGCAGGAACAAGCGCAAAGAATCCTTAAACAGGGCTTGAATCGGCTTTTTTGTGGTCTATCGAATTATGTAGTTAAGTTCACTGTATTCACACCCGATGAATATGAACGGAATTTCGGTTTTCGGCCTTATGTATTCGGTATTAAACCCGTTATTGGTTGCGAGCGATTTTCTGTTGAAACACCCATACAGAGATTGTACTGTGTTGGAGACTCAGTTGAACCGGATCGCCCTTCTGTTCCCCAAGCCATGGAATCGGGGATACTCTGTGCAAAAAAAATTATGTGTGAATTGAAATGAAGGATACTCTTTCTTTCGATATTGTTATTATTGGTGCAGGTTTATCCGGAATAGCATCTGCATTATCCATCTTGAAAAATTGTGATGCCAATCTAGCGATATTAGAGGCTCGTCACATTGGCAGCAATAACCCGACTCCTTTAACCTTTATGGATGTGATTGAGCAATTTGGATTAGAAGATCACATAAAAGCCCGCTACAACAAATTCACTATGATTACTGCAACCAATGCCATGTCAACTCACCAATTCGATGGATATCCCCTGGTTGCATTGAATTACTGTACAGCTTGTCAAGAATTATTGTTGCTCTGTCAGCAACATGGTAATATCGCCCTAATAATTACTGAGGCGCAAAAGCTTTCACGAGTTGATGATAGTATTTGGAAAATTGAAACAAAAAATGGAGAACAAATCTATACGCCTTTAATTTTGGATGCTTCAGGACGAGGATCTTTTTCAGCTCATATACTTGATCTTCCCAAAGCAAAAATATATAGTCATTCCTATGGGAAAATATTTTCCGGATATGTTTCAACAAATCTTGCGGAAGCATTTTATTTAACCCCTTCAAAACAATACGGCAGTGGTGGAGGGTGGTTTTATCCATTGAAAGATGGGTTAGCCAGTTTTGGTGTGGCTCAATTAAGCGAAAGTGAAAATCTTGAAAGCAAACTTATAAAAGAGAAATTCCAAAGAGCATTGCAAGAATTTCACCCTTTTTCTTCTTGGCTTGAAGATTGTAGGGTTCAAAGTGTTGAACAAGGCACCATTCCCATTTTTCCTCCGAAAAAATTTGTTTTGGATGGTCTCCTTCGAGTAGGTGATGCTGCAGCTCAGGCAACAATATGGGATTGTATGGGATGTGAAATGGCACTAATCAGTGGGTCTTTGGCTGGTCAAGTAGCCGTAAAAGCTTACCGAGAGAAGAAATATTCTAGAAATATTTTGATGGATTACCAGAAAGAATGGGATCAGCGATATCGGGCGATATATACTCAGGCATCGTTGCTATCTCCCCTTGTTTGGAACTGCAATAATGAAGCTTGGGAGAGAAATCTAGTAGGATTGCGACAACTCAATGCTGAACAAATGTTAGCTCGATTACGCATAAATTGGCCTCAGCTCCCATTGCGGAAAATTTATTTTATATTAGGTTATGATTATGTGGGAAGAATACGTAGAAAGATGACTAAAAAGATTCGGAAGGTTATTATTGAAAAGTAAGCCCTGTGACAAGAAAAAGCGTGATCCAGGTTGTGTGACCTGGTTAGCAGAGGTTGATTTTTCAACATGCCCTCTAATAGGACAAAAAGCTCTAAACCTTGCGCAAATGGTCCAATTGGGATTGCCGGTTCCCGAAGGGTTTTGTATATCGGCAGACTCGTTTTTGCCAGATGCCCAACAAAGAATACAGGAATGGGGAGAAACAACTATAGAAAGGAGTGGTGTTCCTGCGATTTTATATCCTGATGTCCAAAAGCAGGTTAATGCTGCTCTAAATACTCTTGAAGAAAAATATGGTAAACAAGTTTCTTTAGCTGTTCGTTCCTCAGCTATTCAGGAAGATCTTCCTGGGGCATCTTATGCGGGACAATATAAGACAATATTAAATGTTTGCGGCGCAGATAGGTTGTTGCATTCCATCGCACAGTGTTATTCATCTGCTTGGTCAGATTCACTTCATGCTTATCAATCGATAAAAGAATTGACCACAACATCTCAAATAGCGATTGTTGTACAAGTAATGGTTCAAGCTGATTTTTCCGGGATTCTATTTACTGTCGATCCAAGAACTTTAGATTCTTCACAGTTGGTAGTGGAAATGGCAATTGGATTAGGGGATATCGTTGCCTCAGGTGAAGTTAATCCCATTCGTTTTTCGATAGACAGAAAAACCGGTCTAATCCAAAAGTTACAGAAAATTCACGAAAAATCGCGCGATGTGGATCTTTCTAAGGTGCCATGGGATGAATTATTTAATTACGCTATGAGTATCGAATCTATCTTTCATGCACCACAAGATATAGAATGGGCATATCATGAGAATCACTTTTGGATACTTCAAAGTCGTCCTATAACAACATTTTTAAGTAGTTCACCCCGACTTGTGTGGTCACGCGCTAATGTGGGTGAAATTCTTCCCGGTGTCATTAAACCATTATCCTGGTCAATATTCAAACCGATCTTATTGAAAGCTGGGTATTATCGAGACAAATCACCAATGACGATTCATTGGAATTGGCAACATCCCAGTGGTAAATGGCCTGATTCACCAAGATTAGCGGCGGGTAGGGTATATATGGATCTTGCTAGTGTATTTACAAGTTTTGCCAATTCTCCTGGAGTTAACGCGGAAATTCTCCAAAAAGTTCTGGGCTTTGAATTTAACTATTTGAGGGCAAACGAATTTCCGATAAAACGACCGCGAAAGCATGTTGCGGATCCTATGCGATGGTTTTTATTCTGGATGGAGGCGCTTGGAATAACCCATTTGCTGGAAATAGCAGCATCTAAACGACAAAAAAGGTTTGCTAAGTTTCTAATTGGAAGGAACTTAGATAGTCTCTCAAATCAAAATTTATCTATTATTAAACGAATAGAGTGTTTATCCGAGGAAGCAGCTAAAACATTTTCCCTTCACCTCCAAACGACATCGTTCGCTTTCAGCACATTTGCATTAATGGATGCGTTGGTAAAAAAATATACAACTACAAGCACTGCTCAGAGATTTGAAACTAGTCTCACCTCTGAATTTCACGAAATCAGCACAGCACAACAGACCATTGCTATCTGGGATTTGGCGCATACTATCCGTGAAAATTCATACGCATGGGATGCTCTTCTTCATGCAGATCCCATCAGAGATGTACTCAAAGTTTGGTATAAAACCCCTGAAGCTGCTTCTGTCGTTGAAAAGTGGGATGTCTTTATTTCAAAATTCGGTGATCGAGGAACACAGGAATTCGAGTTATCCAAAGCGCATTGGGATGAAGATCCATCAATAGTATTAAAAACTGTCCGAGAAATTATCGAAAGTGACCAAACTAACCCTTATCAACGATTGTCTCAGAACGAAGATGAAAGCACCCAATTAGTACATCAAATAAAAAAACAAATAAGAGAGAATCGAGGTATGTTATTCTCTTTATTTTTTAGTCTTTTGTATAAATCATTCAGTCATTTTGTGCCATTACGTGAAAATTGTAAATATCAAGTGATTCGCTGGTTTAATTCAATTCGAAAAGAAACCCTCCAGCTTGGAGAAAATTTCGTCAAGCAGGGATTCTTAGAAACATACGACGATATTTTCTATCTTACTTATAGGGAAATAAAAAATATAATACTGCACCCTGTATCTAAAAAAAACCTGATCAAGTCAACTTTAATTCAAAGAAAAAATGAAGACCAAACATATCATAATAAACCAACGTTTGATTTGATCATTACTTATAAGGAAAACGATATACCGATTAGTCTAAAGGGAAATTTACAAAATAATGTATTGAAAGGCATCCCGGGTTGTCACGGTATAGCAATTGGTTCAGCATATGTCTTGGAATTAGAGCAATCTATAAGTCAGATATCTCCAGGTCAAATATTGGTCACGTCATCGGTAGATCCGGGTCTAACGCCTTTGCTAATCAATGCTACCGGATTGGTAACAGAAATTGGTGGTTTTCTCTCTCATGGTGCTACCCTGGCAAGAGAACTTGGAATACCCACAGTTGTAAGTGTACCTCAGGCGACCAAGTTAATTCGTAATGGACAGAAGATAATGGTAAATGGTTATAATGGTGAGGTAAAGCTAATCGAAGAATAAATGGATTTCTGTATCATCAGATATTGTTATATATGAATTCAAAGAAAAAAGCCCTATTTTTCCCAAGTTTTAGCGGACGTGGATTTGGCCATATCCATCGTTGTCTTGCCCTGGCAAATGAGCTTTCTCTACAAGACTGGCAAACAGGTTTCGTTTTAGCGGGACCAAATAGTGTTTTAGTGAAGGATAAAGGGTATCCGTTATATCAGCCCCAATATATCCGCCACCCATCGACTAAATTCACTCGTTCTCCCGCTTACTCATTTATATACAATGGCAATGGGCAAGTATTAAGGGATGGTTTAACCCGGCCATGGCGAGTGTGGCTTTCAGTTAATGAATCCATAAGGTTTGTAAAACATTATCATCCCGATGTATTAATCGGTGATTCGTCGCTGCTTACATGGATAGTTGGGCAAAGAATGCAATTACCCGTTGTTCAGATCATCCAATCAATAATCCATCCGCAAAATCCGCAAATTATCTGGTGGCAGGAAGCTCCTATAAATGAGAAACCAATTGATATTTGCCCGGTTTTCAATCCTCTACTAAAGCATTGGAATATGAATTCGATCAAACAATCCGAGGATTTATTGAAAGGTGATATATTTCTGATCCCAGGAATTCCAGCGACGGATCCTCTTCCTGATTGGATAACGAATACGCATTATGTGGGACCTTTAATCGTAGACCAATCTCAGGATTTCGAGTTGCCAGACCCATTCAATAATCCAAGAGGCCGGCCAATAATATTTGTGACTTTGGGAGGAAGTGCGAATCCTGAGCTGATTGAAAATGTATATACAACCATTGGTACAACTATGTCTGATTCACCATGCTGGGTGGTTATGTCTGTTGGGGGAAATTTTCCAACCAAGGAATTAACCGAATTTTCTCCTAATGTATTTTGCTTTCGCTGGTTACCGGGGTGGGCAGCAATTCAAAATAGCAGTGCTATCGTATTTCATGGTGGGCATACGACAATGATGGAAACACTTATCGCTGGAATACCCGCTGTAGTTATCCCCTCACACAGTGAACAAGAAAGTAATGGTCGACGACTGGAAGCCTGCTCGGCAGCCGTTGTAATTAGTCCCTCTCAGGATAGGGAAAGGATGCAATTGGTTCATGATACTTGGAGTTATGGTGAATTTACTTCGTGGATTGTACCGGAGTTTTCCCCTGATCCCGAGGAACTAAAAAAATCAATAGATAAAATTATCAAAGACTCTGCGTATCAAAAGGGTGCTCAATCACTTAAAAATTCAGCATTGCATTATGGTGGAGCAAAGGCATCTGTTGAACTCATAAAAGAAATTGTGACGTAATTTATTCTTTTCAATCGGTATAAATCATTATCGCTATAGACGACTCGATCATTTTTTATCCACTATTTCTCAACTATTAGATCCATTATTCGGCGAGGGTGACTTTTCCGGAATATAAGAACTTTCCTACTTCGATTCCGGATTGTTGAGGCAGGGCAACGGATAGCAACTGAAAAGGCACTATCTCCGCAACAGGTAAACCTAAGCCCACACCATTAGGCATTTCGACATGGGGAAGATTCGATACGGATCGAGGGCTGACCCAAAAATCGATAATCGATCCCCCACCACATCCGGCAAAGCAATGCCAGTAGTATTACCGCACCTCCAGACCCTAAAGGTTTTCTCACCCTTCTGAGATACTCTTTTACGCAGTATCTCTGCTAAAATTAACGATGATGTGCAATGAAACCTTTAGGGTCT
>JBDKUB010000226.1:0-6142 GCA_039679915.1 Anaerolineaceae bacterium | reverse complement strand
GCGATGGTTTCATTCCCATCAGCCGGGCGGATTACGAACAGGTTGGGAATACAGCGCAATGCTGAAGCATGTTCTACTGGCTGGTGAGTTGGACCATCTTCACCCAATCCGATGCTGTCATGGGTGAAAACATAGATCACCGGCAGTTTCATCATGGCTGCCAAACGAATAGATGGGCGCATATAATCCGAGAATACCAGGAATGTACCCCCATAAGGGCGCAATCCATGCAGCGCCAAACCATTCATGATGCCAGCCATGCCGTGTTCGCGAATTCCAAAGTGGATATAAGGACCCTCGTATTCACCTTTTTTCACAATTTTGCTACCGGCTGGCATGGTATTGTTGCTGGGCGTCAGATCGGCTGAGCCGCCTACTAAGGAAAGCAGTTTTGGAGAAATAACATCCAGGATTTTCCCAGAAGCAACCCGTGTCGCCGGCGGTTTATCGGCAGGGAAGGAAGGCATTTGGCTATCCCAGCCCTCGGGCAGCTCACCATTGACTATTCTTTCCCACGCAGCAGCTAATTCCGGGAAAGATTGGCGATAATCAGCAAGCATAGAATCCCACAAGCCCTGAGATTTTTTCCCTTTTTCCTTCACTATCTCGAAATATTGACGAACCTCATCGGGAACCAAAAAGCGAGGTTCCACTGGCCAGCCGAATGCTTCCTTGGTTTTTGCCAAACCTTCGTCACCCAATGGCGCGCCGTGCACCTTGGAATTATCCTGTAACGGACTCTTGTATCCGATGTGAGTTTTACAGGCAATGATCGAAGGCCGATCGGTTTCCACCTGAGCAGCATGAAGGGCTGCTTCGATGGCTGGCATGTCATGTCCATCCACACTTTGGACATGCCAATGATAAGCTTCGAACCGCTTAGGCACATCGTCACTATAACTCAGACTGGTCGGTCCATCGATCGAAATGCCATTATCATCATATAGGACGATTAGCTTGCCCAAACCCCAATGCCCCGCTAAAGAAGCAGCCTCATGCGAAACACCTTCCATTAGGTCACCATCTGAGGCAATGACGTATGTGTAATGATCCACCAATTGAAAGCCGGGTTGGTTGAAGCGCGCCGCCAGCATGCGCTCCGCTAAGGCAATGCCTACCGCAGTGCAAAAACCCTGTCCCAAAGGACCTGTCGTCGTTTCGATGCCCCGTTTAGGATCATATTCCGGGTGCCCCGGGGTAACGCTGCCCCATTGGCGAAAATTTTTCAGGTCATCCAGCGAAATCGGATAACCGCACAAATGCAATAATCCGTAGAGCAGCATGGAACCATGCCCGGCGGATAAGATGAACCGATCGCGGTTAAACCAGGTAGGATCTGCCGGATTATGCTTTAGGATTCTCGTCCAAAGAACGATAGCCATATCGGCTGCACCCAACGGTAAACCTGGATGACCCGAATTGGCTTTTTGGACACCATCTGCCGCCAACATGCGTAACGTCGTGGCGGCTAATTGGTCTATTTCAGAAAATTTTGACTGCATCATAATATCCCATACTTTCAGGGGCACATTCCCTCTTAACTAAAAACAAGGCAATGTGCATGATTTATTATAACAATTATCCTTTTACTACCGCCAGGCGTTGTCCAACATATTCTTCAAGGCCAGCAGAAGCTTTAGAGAAAGATTCGGCGGTGGCAATGGTTGCTGGATGCGAATTGAATTGATCGATTTCCATGCCGTTCTCATCGCAGGATTGAATGCAATAAGGAATCTTACTCATCTTATAGAGAACTTCTTCTGGAACATCTTCGTATTCGATTTCTCGCTCGAATTCAAGATCGGGGCTCAACTGGAATAGAGGTTCGAGAACGTAAGGCGGCATGGTATAGACAATATCACCGCTGATTTTCTCGATATCCCAGAAGCGGAATTTGCCGGCTGAACGTGGACCATCGCGCATGGAGCAAGCCAGCATCTTACTAGGAAGGCCGTTGTCCTTTAGTAGCCTATATGCTTTTCGGAAGGTATAAATCCCAATCCAGTGATGATCAGCCCATGAAAGGGTAATACCACGGCGCGCAGCCTGTTCATCCAGAACAGGATTTTCCGTCAATCGCCCGATCATCATCGTGATGACTGCTCGCCATTTGCTCATATCCACTTTATTCTTCGCTGCAATCTTTACTCCTTCCGCAGCCGCATTGGCAACCGCCCATATTTGAGGCAGCGTGAAGCAGGTTGTCACGTTAGTTGGAATAGCCATCGAAGTCAAGACCTTTACCACCTCAACGCCCTGGGTGCTGGCTGGCACTTTGATCATCAAGTTGGGTGAAATGGCACGAATTTCTTGTGCTGTTTCGATCATCTTTTCTGTTTCGGTCAGCAGGCGCGGGTCCAACTGCCCGGAAATGTAACCATATCTACCTTCGGATGCTTCCCAGATCGGCATAAGCATCTGAGCGCCACGCCGAATTACCTCTTTATAGGTCATCCAAAAATAATCATACTGAGTCAAGCCGGGATTGGTTTTGATGAGATTATCGATCCAGCCATTCCAAAATTCCGGGTCGGATTTCACCGCTGTCAAGGACAAAGGTGGATTGGTCGTGCAACCACGGATCATGCTTTTAGCCGGATCATCAGCAACGTAAATACGATTAAGTTGTTCTTCTAAAATGGATTTTTTAGCAGCCGGAGCAGCATCAACCATTTTCTTCACCCAGGGTTTAAAAACCAGGGGGGATGAATCCCACCATATTTCCATATCTGGATCTACTTTTACCAGACGATCGAGTACACTTTCATTCATTGCAAAGCCTCCTTGAATAGGAACAAATATTATTTTTATTTTTCGAGAATAAAAAGACAAAAACAGGGTAAGACGTTAGAATTTGCGTCATCGTTCGAGCGTCACAGTCAGGGAGTACATATCTCCCCGGTTGTAGCAAAATATAAACTCAATAGGGGTGCCATCATCTGCATAAGCAGTGCGCTCTTTATATAAAATCGGAGCATTGGAATAAATATTCAACAGTTCGGCGATTTCCTCGCCAGCCTCGCGCGCCTCTAATCTTTGAACAGCTCGCTTCAACCGATATCCATAGGATTCAAGGATGGTCCAAAGATGCTGGCTTTCCAAAGTTTTTAGATCGCGGGTGAGTATCGGTGCAAATAATTTATGGGGGACGAAGGCATCATGAACCGTCACCGGAACATCCTCGGTATACCGCAATGTCTTGATATGGATAACCGAGTCGCCTTCTTCGATATGCAGCTCCGAAGCAATTTTTTGTTTGGCAGGAATGACTTCCATGGTAAGAATTCGTGCGCTGACATTAATGCCGTTTTTAGCAGCGCTCTCGAAAAAATTCGTGAGCCGACTATGATCGCGTTCCAGGTGTGGTAGGGCTACAAAAGTGCCCACACCATGCCTGCGATAGACAAGCCCCTCGTCGATCAGGTCCATGATTCCTTGGCGGACTGTCATGCGGGAAACACCATATTTAATAGCTAATTCATCTTCAGAAGGGAGTTTTTCACCTTGTTTATATTCACCCCGTTTAATTGCCTCGCGTAGATTCTCCCGAATCTTCACGTATAAAGGAACGCCTTCTGCACTGCTAAATGCAACCATTCTTGCTCCAGGCAAAAAAATAATCTAGACGTATAGACAAAAACGTATAGACGTCTAGATTCTATTACAGATAGGGATTATTGTCAATGTCGTTTATCAGTGATATTTGTCACAATCAAAAAATCAGGGATTCGGAGCGGTTAGATAGCTCCGAATCCCCGAAAAACTCATTTACCCAATCGCTTTTTGAACTCTTCTGTTAGTGCTGGAACGATCTGGAAAAGATCACCGACCACGCCATATTTAGCCAGATTAAAGATCGGGGCTTCAGCATCCTTGTTGATGGCTACGATTACTTTGGCTGTGCGCATGCCGGCTTGATGTTGAACCGCACCTGAAATTCCGACTGCAATGTACAAATCAGGAGAGACAACTTTTCCAGTTTGCCCAACCTGATGCACATATGGAATCCATCCTGCATCTACTGCCGCACGGCTGGCGCCAACCGCACCGCCCAATACCGCAGCTAATTTACTAATCGGCTCAAAACCTTCAGGTCCGTTGACGCCGCGCCCACCCGATACGATAACCGCCGCACTATCTACGCTCACCTGCCCCTCTTCCACGATGTATTCAGCGACCTTGGTTACAATGCTGTTCTCATCCAGAACTGCAGCCACTTTTATCACTTCGCCGCTTTTGCCGACGGTTTCCACCGGTGCCGGAAAAGCACGCGGCCGGAGCAGGATCATTTGCGGGCGGCGCTCTTTGCATACCACTTTGCTGAGCAGTTTACCGGCGTAAACCGGACGAGTTGCTACTAATGCGCCATCCTGACTGACCACCTCAGTGGCATCGACAATAACACCCGTATTCAAATCTGCCGCAGACGCCGAGAAGATATCTCTGCCACGCGTACTGGTAGCGCCAAAGACAATTTCGGGCTTTCCTTCTGATACCATCTTGGTAAAAACAGCCGCGTAAGGCTCTACACGGTAATCTGTCAGAGTGGCATCATCGCAAACCATAACGCTATCTGCACCGTTAGCAAATGCCTTCTGCACCACAGCATCCATTCCCGACCCCAGAACCACCGCGGTTACACCACTGTTCATGAGGTCAGCAATCGTTTTGGCTAATCCCAGTGCTTCCCACGAAGCAGGATTTGGTGCGCCTTTGAATTGATCGATATATACCCATACTTTATTGGTCATGGCGCGCCTCCTATATCACCTTCTCTGCCATAATCTTATCCGCCAATTTCGCAGCGATTTCTTCCGGGCTGCTGCCCTGAATGATCTCGACTTTAGTTTCTTTAACCGGCAGAGGATAAATATCCATCCACGTCACAGCAGCACCGGCAGCGCCCACTTTCGAGGGTTCCAGCCCCAGGTCGGCTGCTTTCCAAACTGGAATGGTAGCTTTGGCAGCTTTTCGAATGCCCATAAACGAGGGGTAGCGCGGTTCATTGATGCCTTTTACAACGCTAACCACTGCTGGTAGCTTGGCTGTGCAAACTTGCCGGCCTTCTTCCATCATCCGTTCCACTTTGATGGTTTTAGCAACCGGGTCGATCTCGACGATTTTTATCACATAGGTAAGCAACGTCCAACCCAGGTAGCGCGCCACTTGAGACGATGTAAGGCCGGTGTCGCCGTCAATAGCCTGGCGTCCAAATAACGCCAGATCTACATCTCCGATTTTACCAATGGCTTTAGCTAGGGTATAAGCTGTGGAGGATACATCCGATCCTTTTAAGACCGGATCGGAAATCAAATATGTTTCATCACAGCCAACGGCAAGACACGTTTTTAGTGCTTCCATAGCCGATTCGGGTCCCATGCTGATTGCCACAGACTTGCCGCCAAATTTTTCTCTCAGCAGCAAGGACTCTTCCACTGCATATTCATCCCACGGATTGACAATCAATGGCGAATCGCCCCAACTAACATGGTTGTTTTCAACCTGGAGCTTGGCTGCGGAATCGGGTGTTTGTTTTACACATGCAACTATATTCAAATCACACCTCGCTTTCGAATAATCCTAAGCTTTAATTCGTTCGCCCTTGGGATCCCACAAGGGTTCTTTGACCACTTCAGCGCCTATGCGTTCGCCGAAGAGTTCAACTTCCAGCCGGGTACCAATGGGGGTAAATTCTACGGGGAGATAGGCATACGCGATGCTTTTAGCCACGGAATAACCATATCCGCCGGCTGCTACCCAACCAATGATCTTATCGTGGCTAGCCCACACCGGTTCTTTGCCTAATACAATATAGCGGGAATCATCCAAAACCATACATACCAATTTCTGCTTCAAACCTTCTTTTTTCTGCTTGACCAGAACATCCTTGCCTATAAAATCGCCCTTATCCAATTTCACAGCAAAGCCCAGGCCTGCCTCAAAAGGAGTATAGTCAGGTGATGTTTCACTGCTCCAATAGCGGTAGCCTTTCTCCAGTCGCAAGGTGTCGATGGCTTTGTAACCGGCAGGCACCATGCCTTCTGGTTTTCCGGCTTCCCACAGAGTATCCCATAATTTAGCACCGTACTCCGTGGGGCAGTAGAATTCCCAGCCTAATTCGCCGACATAAGTAACCCGCATA
>JBDKUB010000543.1:0-3331 GCA_039679915.1 Anaerolineaceae bacterium | reverse complement strand
CCGCCCCCAAAATCGAACCAAACCGTTTTTCCGGAAAAATCATTCCGTTATGCATCGGCTTCTGCGGCTGCTTGATGATGCTCTATTTTGCATTCATAAGCCCAACGGTGCTGTCCCGCTGGTCGGAATTAGATTATCGGCTTATTGTTGGTTGGTTGGCTTTATGTTTGTTGGTCTATTTTGGCTTGCTCTCACGTAACCTGCTCGATAATCTGTCGAGAATTTGGCTATGGTTATGGAACGTTGCGTTTATCATCTGCGGGGTGATTGCTATAATGATTTATCAAGAACCATTTCCTTCTGATATAAACGCCTATCCATTCTATCAGACCGAAATCCAGGCTTGGCAGCATGTCCCGTTGATGTTGTTCATCGCCCTATGCCCGGTCATTTTCCTTGATTTCACACTCCTAAAACAGGCGATTCATAAACAGAAACCGTCTCCGCGGGCGTTGGGAATCGGTTTCGTTTTCGGGGCTTTATTCTTCTTGCTCATCACCCTGATGCAGGTCTTCACCGCCGTTTATGATTACATCCCGGTGATTGGTCCGTGGTTCCGCGACCGCTTTTGGCTGGTATTTTTATTAGCCGGTTTAGGCATGTGTCTGCCGGTTTTAGCCACCAGCAACAATGACACAACCAGCCAACCCCGAGTTTTTCCATCATGGCTGCTGCCAATTATGGTGACGATTCTTGTCATTCCGGTGATCTGGGCAGTGTTTTCCGAGCCGACACCCGATATCGATCACAAAAAGCCCAACCTTACTGTGATGACTTATAACATCCAACAGGGATATTCGATCGATGGCAAGCGCAATTATGAAGGACAAATGGAATTGATCCGCAGTCAAAACCCGGATATTTTAGGTTTACAAGAATCGGATACAGCCCGCTTTATGGGTGGTAATGCAGATGTTGTGCGAACTTTCAGCAATGGGTTGGGCATGTATGCTTATTATGGTCCCCGCACAGTGACCGGCACATTTGGGATTGCCCTCCTCTCACGCTATCCGATTGAGAATCCCCGCACATTCTTTATGTACAGTGAGGGTGAGCAAACCGCCTCAATTGAGGCAACAATCACGGTCAACGATAAAAAATACTGGATTCTGGTCACTCATCTGGGCAATGATGGCCCGATGATCCAGCAACAAAATATCTTACAAATGCTGCAGGGTAAACAAAACGTGATTGCTATGGGTGATTTCAACTTCAAACCCGACACAGAGCAATACCGTCTAACTACCCAAACCTTCGCCGATGCCTGGGTGTTGGTTGGCTCACCTCTCCCACCTACACTGCAGGCGGACCATTTAATCGACCATGTATTCGTATCGCCCGATGTCCCTGTTCAATCGGTGACGTATATTGACTCGCCGGCTGCCGATCACCCGGCCTTGGTGGTGGAGATAAACAAATAACGATTAACTATCGACAGAGAGTTACCTTTGGCATTCCAATAGTACCGCGGTACTATTGTGTCCCAGTCTCGCAAGAGGTATCATCTGGTATAGCGGTCAGACCACTAAACCGGAGATATCTTTGTCCATTAAACCCATTTCCCATCGCACCCTTTCTGAAGTCATTGCCGGCAAATTAGCAGCTTCGATTCTTGACCAGACCCTGAAGCCGGGTGCTCAGCTCGACCCCGAACGTGAGCTTATGCGCGTCCTTGGCGTCAGCCGGTCTACCTTACGAGAAGCACTCAAGGTGTTGGCAGACAATCGGCTTATCGAAGCCCGCCCCGGCATTGGTTGGTTTGTATGCCCGATCCGGGAAGATAATTTCACTCGGGCTCATGAATTAGCTGGTGTGGAGCGGCAAGCCACACCGCCGGCTGTCAAGCCCACCCCGGCCGGCAGCGAAATTCCCACTGGTCCGCGCCGCTTGCCGGTTTCGCCCGACAAACCTCTGCACATTCCCAATCTGCAAACCGACCGGCTGGGCACCTTCGATTTTATTTCGTGGTGGGAACGAGAGAAAGTCACTCAGGCGAAGGCTCTGGTGGTCGGTGCCGGCGCCTTGGGCAATGAGGTCATCAAAAACCTGGCGCTGATGGGGATTGGCTACCTGTATATTGTCGATTTCGACGTGATCGAAGCCGCCAACCTGAGCCGCTCGACCCTTTTCCGTGAAAGTGATTCCGGTCGTCGCAAAGCGGAAGTAGCCGCAGCCCGCGCCAAAGAAATCAACCCCGATATTCATGTTCAATATTTGAATGGCGATATCACCACCCGTTTGGGTTTGGGTGTGATTCGCCGCATGGACGTGATTATCGGCTGCCTGGATAACCGTGAAGCCCGTCTGGCGCTCAACCGCTTTGCCTATTGGATGAACAAACCCTGGGTGGACGGCGCTATTCAGGAGCTGCTGGGTTTGGTGCGAGTTTTTGTCCCTGGGCAAGGTGCCTGTTTCGAATGCTCGCTCACTGAGCAAGCCCGCCGTGATTTGGCTGTGCGTTATTCCTGCCCGCTGTTTGCCCGTCAAAATGTGCTGCTGGGCAAGGTGCCTACCACACCGACTATTGCCTCCATCATCGGCGCTATGCAAGCTCAAGAAGCGCTCAAGCTCCTGCATGAGCTGCCGGTGGAGGCGGGTAAGGTGATTCATTTCAACGGCATGACCAATGAAATGCATACCTCCGCTTATCGAGCCCGGGAGGATTGCGAAAGCCATTGGACTTACGGTGATATCAGCGAGCTGCCGATGCGGGCTGAAACTACCACTTTGAAGGATATTCTGCGCATTGCGCGGGCTGACCTCGGCGCCGAAGCCACCCTGGAACTCGATCAGGAACTGATATTATCTTTGGATTGTCCTCAATGTAAAAATACTACCCCGGTGCTGCAACCAATGGCGGATGTCACCTTCGAAGCAGCTCACTGTCCCTCATGTGGAACCTTGAGGGAAGCCAGGCTCACCCATGTGATTACCGGGGAAGAGAATTTCCTCAATCGCAGCCTTGCCAGCCTGGGGATTCCCAAGCTGCATATCCTGCGTGCCTTGAACCAGAATGAATACCGCTTTTATGAGTTAACCGGCGATCTGGAAGAAGCCCTTCATTTTAGCGACTTCGAGCCTTCTTCTGTCCATCCACGCAAGATATTGCGAGAGCGGCTGCGTTTGGCAAAAGAAATTCCTGCCGAGGAAAGCTCATCCAACCCGGCTCGCGGCAAGGTCAGGCTGCATGATTGAAATTTGCCATGATTATTCCCTTACAAACATTACCGATGTCGACCACATCCCCTTTAGATAAACTGGCAGACAGCTTCCTTGGACGTCTGTTCATGGCTTGGTTAAGCAGTATGATTGCTGTTTTAACCATTCCCTT
>JBDKUB010000184.1:0-5174 GCA_039679915.1 Anaerolineaceae bacterium | reverse complement strand
GATGGTCTTCGACAATCTATTTTACTATCGCTAATCCCAACCCGGTGCCCGAGGCATCGTAAGGCTGGTTGCTGGCTCGATAGAATCGATCAAAATTATGAGGTTGGTCTTGAGGGGTGATTCCGGGACCATTATCCGAAACCTGTAGGATCACATGGTCATCAGTCGAGCTTACTTGAATGCGAATTTTGCCGCCGATCGGAGCGTATTTGATAGCGTTGCTGATCAGGTTGAAGCACATTTGGCGCAGCCGGACGGGATTACCTAAGACATAAGGTGTTTCATTAGGAATATCCAATTCCAAAACCTGGGATCTGCTTGTAATGGCGTTGGTTAATCCTTCCAAAGAATAACGCACAATCGCACCCAATGGTGTAATCTCTTTTTGGCTGTCGAACCCCGCCTCGATGCGTCCCAGGTCGAGCAAGTCATTGATCAATGCCGTAATCGACTGTACGCTAAGGCGCACACGTTGGATGAAGTCTTTCTGTTGCGAATTCACTTCTCCGACCCGTTCCAACAGGTCTACATAACCCAATATAGCGGTTAACGGTGAGCGCAAGTCATGGGAAACAGCATTCACAAAATCGGTTTTGATGCGGTCGAGTTCTTTAAGATGGGTAATTTCTTGCAAAGTAATTACATAGCCAATTTCAGGGATGGGCGTTACCTGGCAATTAAGCACCCTGCCATCTGCCAGCGAAATTTCACCATGCAAATTTTCAGTTTGAATAGATGGGTCAAGCAGTGCCAGTAAATCGGTGTTGTGCAACACTTCTTTATAAGGTTTTCCGATTAAATTTCCCGATTCTAGATCGAATGCCTGCCGTGCTGCCTGGTTGATAAAATCACCCTGCCTTCAGAATTAATAACCAAAACACCTTCGGTCATCCTTGCCAGGATGATTTGACTTTGTTCCGATTTTTTTTTGCGCTGCAAGCTGGATGTGATTATCTTCAAAACGCCTTCATCTGTAAAAGGCGGGTATATAAAATCCACACACCCTCCTCTCAATGCCGAAAGTGCCATGGAGAATGAAGGTTCGCTTCCAAGCAATACGACCGGTATATGCGGGCAGTGTTCATTGAAGCTATCTAAGAGCTGGGGAAGGTCTTCTGGATTATCTTGTCCATCCCATATAAGTAAATCGGGCGTTTCGTTTTGTAAAAATATTTCAAGGCTTAAAACATCTTTGACCCACGAAACGCGTAAACCCTCCGATTGCTGTAGCAATTGGGTGATAATTTTACCAGTTTCATCATTTGCTGATAGGATAAGAATGTGAGCATCAATCATGCAGTAATATACCGGAAATTTTTTGTAATTTATCTTGTAGGGTGTGCAGCCGTGAACGCTGGTTATCATCCAGGTTTTTCCCCTCGATTAAAATTGAAGCTGCCATTTCCATAGCTTCGTTCAAAAGGGGGAGAATCATGTAATTGAAATTGGCTAATTTTACTTCTTTTTGATGTTCGTTCGTCAGAGCTGCTTCTGCAGCCAATTGGGAATTACGCGCCCGTTCCTCCAATGCCCGAAAATAACGGTTGTTGATAAGAGATATCGATGCGTAATCAGCAATGGCTTCAACCAATTCTTGAGTACCCTTATTAAAAGGTTTAGCAGATTTTCTTACCATCACCAATAAGCCGATCACGGTTTTATTGGCTTTTATGGGAGCAACCAGAGCTGCTTTTCCAAATTGCGATATTTTAAATCGTTTTAACGGATCGCCATGGATAGTTAGCATTTCACCTGAAATACTCACCAAAGCGCTGATGCCATCATCCCAAGGTTGATTAATTTTTCCGCTAATCGATTTGGGTAGATTGCGACAGGCACTAAGGATAAATTCTTTTCCTTGATCATTTTTCAAAAGTAACCAGCCGCAATCGGCTTCGGCAATATATATTGCTCCTTCGACAATTTTATCATATAAACTGGATTGATCGGTAATGGAAGTGATGGCTTTACCAATGGCAAAAATGGTGGTTAATTCTCTCACCCTTTTCTGAAGTTCTTGATTGGTTTGGTATAATGTTTGGCACAGGTCATCACGATCCCGACGGGTGCGCACCTGTTTGAGGACTCTTTCCACGGCTGAGACAACCTCAGTTTCGCGTGTCGGCCAGTAGAGGTAATCGGTGGCGCCCAGACGGAAAGCTTGAATCACTTCCCCTTCCTTTCCTTTTTCGGAGATGACAATAACCGGTGTCTCTAACCCCTGTGAGGAAAGGGCAACCAGAAGGTCTTTTCCGCTGAGCCCGGGTAAAACAAGGTCGGTAATGATCACATCCGGATAGAAATGTGCAACTTGCTGGATGGCTGTTGCCGCAGAATGGACGATTTCCACCTGATACCCAAGCGGCTGTAAAGCCTGTCTGGCGATTACATCCACAATTTCAGGATTATTTTCAACGACCAGAATACGCTCGGCTGAATATTTCATAAATCAATCATAGCATGGTTGATGAAAAAACGGGAGATTGAATTAGAATTCTATAAGAGGTTGCTCAATTCACTTGACTTTGGTGTAATTATATGCATAAAATCAATGGATATACAAGCAATTATTATGTATACTATCCTTTATCAGGATAACTTATTTCTATAATTAATCGAGAATTGTGTATGGAATATAAAGACTATTATAAAATATTAGGTGTAGACCGAAAAGCAAGTGAAGATGAAATCAAACGTACTTATCGAAAATTAGCTTTGAAATATCATCCGGATAGAAATCCGAATAATAAAGCTGCTGAAGAAAAATTCAAAGAGATCAATGAAGCCTATCAGGTCTTGAGTGACCCTCAAAAACGCGCCCGATACGATCAATTGGGTGATTCATATTCCCAATGGCAGCAACGCGGCGCTCCGGGGGGGTTTAACTGGGACGATTGGGTAACCTCCCCGGGCGGCGGCAATGTGCGCGTCGAAGTAGGTGATATCGGTGATCTATTTGGTGGTGGGGGGATGGGCGATTTTTCTGAATTCTTCCGCCGAATTTTTGGTGGAATGCCCAATGTGGGCACCTACACCCCTCGAACGAGGACAACCTCACGCGCCACAAAACCAACCTACGAATATCGCACCAGCATCTCTTTGAAAGAAGCTTATGAGGGTACAACCCGCCGCATCGACGTGGATGGAAAGCAACTGGAGGTTAAAATCCCAGCCGGCGCCCATACCGGCACTAAGGTGCGCATGTCAGATGCTGTATCCACACCTACCGGACAAAAGGGAGATCTGATCATTCTCGTCGATGTGCAGAATATGCCTGGTTTCGAGCGAAAAGGCGACGATCTATACAGCGAAGTGAAAATCGATTTATATACCGCGGTGCTGGGTGGTGAAGTGAAAGTGCCTACGCTGAGCGGTGAGATAGTCCTTACCATTCCACCTGGCACACAACCCGGGCAAACTTTTCGTTTGGCAGGTAAGGGAATGCCTCAATTGAAAAATCCTTCCAAACGCGGCGATCAATTTGTACGGGTCAATGTGCGTATTCCTCGCGACCTTACTCAGGAACAGAAAGAATTATTCAAAAAGTTAGCCGGAAAAAAGTAGATTCACCAGCCGTCTTTATTTAGTAAGTTTTATCATTTCAATCCATTATAGTTTTATAAGGAGGATTACCGAATGCTTACTGAAAATGACCTGCGCGAATTGCTCGAATTTCGTGGGAAGCATCCCGTTCTTAGTGTTTATTTGAACATCGAACCTTCCGAAGGAAGCGTCGATGCTCATAAATTGCGCCTACGAAGTATGTTAAAAGAGGCAGATATGCCTGAAGATGCTGAAGTAATCGAACGCTATTTCGACCACGAATTCGATTGGGTTGGTCGCAGTGTGGCAACGTTTTCTTGCGCGCCCGATTCATGGTTCAGGATATACTCTCTTGCTATTCCAATACGCAGTCGGGTGCGTGTGGGAGACCGCCCCCATGTTAAGCCACTGGTAGATATCCTTGATGCTTATGGTGGATACGGTGTCGCATTGGTCGACAAGCAAGGTGCCCGCTTATTTTATTTTCATTTAGGAGAATTGATCGAGCAGGAAGGTGTATTGGGTAAAAGTGTACGGCGAACCAAACGAGGGGGTGGCTCTCAAGCTCAAGGCAGGCGCGGCGGTACGGCGGGGTTGACCAATTATGTGGACGAGGTTACCGAAAGGAATATTCGAGAAGCGGCAGAGTTCGCAGCAAAATTTTTCGCCGAAAAGAATGTGCGCCGGATCCTGATTGGGGGTACCGATGATAATATTGCTGCTTTTCGCGCTCAATTGCCAAAAGCCTGGCAAAGCCTGGTTATCGGAACATTTCCGATGAGCATGAATGCCAGCCATGACGAAGTATTAGAAAGGGCGATGGAAATTGGTTTACAGGCAGAACGCCGTAGGGAAGCCAAGCTGATCGATACCGTGATAACCAATGCAGCAAAAAAACGTGGGGGCGTTGTAGGCTTGGAGGATACGCTTAAGGCGGTTCACGAGGGCAGGGTGCAAATCCTGTTGATTCGCGAAGGTCTGAGGGTGGCTGGCCAACGCTGTACTCATTGTGGTTATTTCAATTCCCGATTGTCACACACCTGCCCGCTTTGCGGCGGTGAAGTCGAGAAAGTATCGGATGTGATAGAAATGGCAGTCAAAAAAGTGCTCGAATCGGGTGGAGAAGTCGAGGTTTTGCACGACGATTTTCAACTCGCGGATTATGAGCACATTGGAGGAGTATTAAGATATTAACTCTAATGAATACAAGGATCTAAAAAATAACGATGGGACCATCGAGCGAAGCGAAGTGTCTGAATTCGATTTCCGTAACAACACTTCGCTTCGCTCAAATTGATATCCAAATTCCCCTTCTATGATTAACATAGTAATAAAGCGAATTACTGACTGAACAGGGCTTTTTCCAGCTCTAAAATTTTTGTTGCAATGACACCCAGGTCAGTTTGAGCAGTCGCAACATCTGTATCGATTTCACTTAATACCAGATTGAGGCGGTCTTGAATGAATTTTACAGCTTCGCTTTGACTGCTACCAGCCAGAGTGCCGATATCTTTTATTGTAGAAGCTGTATTGGAGAGAGCGTTTTTGGCTGCGGCGGGGTCATTTCCGGCTAATGCCAGGCGAGCCGAATCTACATCTGCCAATGCCTTCAACAATTTAATGTGCAGAAC
>JBDKUB010000238.1:0-2587 GCA_039679915.1 Anaerolineaceae bacterium | reverse complement strand
GGTTCCAGATGATTTGACCGTCGCCATGATCAAAGAGCGGTTATCGAAACCCGATTGCCGGTCTGGTGCGCTCTTAGATGGTTTTCCACGTACGCCAGTGCAAGCCGAAGCGCTATCCAAAATGTTGACGGATTTCCATGGAAAGGTCGACAGCGTACTCTATATCGATGTTCCGGAAAAAGAGCTTATCGAACGGCTGACCGGGCGATGGACATGCCGTGCTTCAGGGCATGTATTTCACGAAAAATTCAATCCCCCAAAACAAGCAGGGCGGTGCGATTTTGATGGTTCCGAACTTTACCAAAGAGATGATGACAAGGCAGATACAGTTGCCCGAAGGATAAAAGTATATCTCGAGCAAACTTCGCCCTTGATCGAATATTATCGTAATCAAGGTGTATTAGTAAACATCGATGGATCACAGGACATCGATAAGGTAACATCCAATTTGTTGGCAGCGCTGCAAAGGATTCAACAATGATGGGTTTAGAACGCGGGATCGTGATTAAAAGCCAAGCTGAGTTGTCACTCATGCGCGAGTCGGGCAGGGTGAATGCCCTGGCTTTGGAAACTGCTCGCCAAATGATAAAACCGGGGGTAACCACCCAAGAAATCGATGAAGCAGTAGCAGAAGTCATTCGAAAACATGGCGGCAAACCGGCATTTTTGGGAGTACCTGGCGCTTATCCCTACCCGGCTACCATAACGATAAGCATCAACGAAGAGATGGTCCATGGCATTCCAGGCAAGCGGAAACTTCGAGAGGGCGATATTGTATCCGTCGATTGTGGTACGATATTGGATGGTTTTGTAAGCGATGCGGCTTTTACCATGGGCGTTGGTGAAATATCAGAACAAGCCAGGCATTTGATCGAGGTAACCGAAAAGGCATTATATATTGGGATAGAACAATTACGTGTAGGAAATCGCATTGGTGATGTAGGATCTGCAATCCAAAAGTATGTCGAAGAGGCAGGCTACCATGTGCCTCGCGAGTATACTGGACATGGTGTGGGAAGAGCAATGTGGGAAGGTCCTCAGGTGCCCAATTATGGTTCCCCTGGACGAGGCATTCCATTGCGGGTTGGAATGGCGATTGCACTTGAGCCTATGGTATTAGTAGGCACACGTGAAACAAGAGTAAAACCGGATCAATGGACGGTTGTTTCGAAAGATGGTAGTCTAACGGCTCATTTTGAGCATACTGTGGCTATTACCGAAAATGGACCAAAGATATTAACTATACCTTGATTAATCTAGACGATAAAAGTAAGAGATATTATAATTAAATCTTTGGCTGAATTAATAAGGAGTAGTAATTATGAAAGTTTCATCTTCGATAAAAAAACGCTGTGCGAAGTGCAAGATCGTAAAGCGCAAAGGAATTTTATATGTTATTTGTGAAAATCCAAAGCATAAACAAAGGCAAGGATGATCTGATATGGCACGTATTGAAGGCGTTGACTTACCCCGCAATAAGCGTGTAGAAGTTGGCTTAACTTATATTTATGGTATCGGTTTACCCAGATCAAAAGAAATTTTGGCGGCAACAAAAATCAGCCCTGATACTCGGGTAAAAGATTTGACCGAATCTGAAGTAGCGCAGTTGCGCGAATTTATCTCCCAATCCTATAAAGTCGAAGGTGATTTACGGCGAGAAGTTCAGCTCAATATCAAGCGACTTATAGAGATTGGTAGTTACCGTGGTTTACGACATCGACGAAATCTCCCGGTTCGCGGGCAAAGAACCCGAACGAATTCGAGAACCCGAAAAGGTCCTAAGAAAACTGTGGCAGGTCGTGGACGACGGCGCGGCGCTAAGAAGAAATAATCTTGTACTCATCACTACATCCGGATCGGGGTCCTTCCCCCCGGCGGCCATCCGGCTGGGTTTCTTGATAAAGATTATGTTTTATATTTGAAATGGAACGACAATAAGAGAGGTGTTATGGCTCAAAGTGTACGAACGACGCGACGCAAAGGAGCAAAAAAGGTAAAACGTGCCCTAACTACTGGGCAGGTTCATATCTATGCATCATTCAATAATACCATCGTGACGATAACCGATCTCGATGGCAATACCCTCGCATGGGGCAGCGCAGGTTCAGCCGGGTTTAAAGGCTCCCGTAAATCTACCCCCTTCGCAGCTCGATTGGCTGCCGAACAGGCGATAAAAGCAGCAATGGCGATGGGGATGCAGGAAGTTCAGTTGTTTGTCAAGGGACCTGGGCCGGGCAGGGAATCGGCAATCCGGACGGTACAAACCATGGGATTGAAGGTTATATCCATGTCGGATGTAACACCCGTGCCTCATAATGGGTGCCGGCCTCCTAAAAAGCGTCGGGTTTAATAGATAATTCAAGTATTACCTCGAAATATTTCTAATTAATTATGGTAATTTTTTATGGAAGGATCAGGTAGTTAGTATGGCAAAATATCGTGAGCCAGTTTGCAGGTTATGCCGGCGAGAAGGTGAGAAATTATTTCTAAAGGGCAGCCGTTGCCTTTCACCCAAGTGTGCGTTCGATCGGCGGTCGTATGCCCCTGGACAACATGGGAAAAGCTCTCAATTCAGACGAAAACGCGA
>JBDKUB010000435.1:0-2633 GCA_039679915.1 Anaerolineaceae bacterium | reverse complement strand
ATTCGTCAATAGTCTAGGAGCAATTCTGGTTGCGCACGTTTTTTACAACACCACCATCGTTCTACGTCTCGTAGGCGATTTTTGGTCACACCTCGACCCGCGCCTGGGACAAGCCGCTCGTGTTTTGGGTGCTAATAAATGGCAGGAACTGCGCCAGGTGACTCTGCCATTATTAGCCCCGGCAATAGCTGCAGCTGCCTTGTTGGTGTTTATCTTCGTGTTCACTTCCTTTGGCGTTATTCTTGTTCTGGGAGGACCGCGTTTTGCAACTCTGGAGGTGGAAATTTACAACCAGACCTTGTATCTTTTCAATCTACCTCTGGCAGCAGCCCTGTCGATAATCCAACTGGGTTGTACGCTGGTTTTTTCTGTGATTTATACCCGCCTAATGAAATCCTTAGCTCGTCCGCTATCCTTACACCCGCGTCGTTTTACACAGCATAAGCTTATTCACTGGAAAGAAAAAATTTGGGCTGGGATTCTTATCACGCTGCTTCTGGTCTTATTAACCTCGCCATTGATTGCCCTTGCAGCTCGTTCATTGACCCGATTCGAAGCAGAAAGGGGCCAGCATTCACAGGTAAATTATGGGTTTACCCTGGATTTTTATCGCGAGTTATTTATCAACCGCAAGCAATCTGTTTTTTATGTCCCGCCGGCTCGGGCAATCGGCATCTCATTTTCTTATGCCGTCATCACCGTTCTTTTGGCGTTAGCGCTGGGTTTTCCGGCTGCCTGGGCGCTTTCCCGCGATACTTGCCATCTAACGCCTATCAGCCGATTCATTAATCGATTACTCGATCCTTTGCTGATGTTACCTTTGGGCACCTCGGCAGTTACCATGGGTCTGGGATTCGTGGTGGCTTTAGGGCGTCCGCCGCTAGATCTGCGCGCCTCACCGATATTGGTGCCACTGGCGCACACCTTGGTGGCTTTTCCTTTTGTGGTGCGCAGCCTCACCCCGGCTTTGCGCAGTATCCGCCCGCGGCTGCGTCAGGCTGCAGCGGTGATGGGAGCGACGCCAGTTCAGGTAATCCGCCATATCGATTTGCCGTTAACCAGCCGGGCTATCATCGTGGCAGCGACGTTTGCTTTTACGATTTCCCTGGGGGAGTTCGGAGCTACGGCGATGGTTTCGCGGCCGGAATTTCCCACCATTCCAGTTGCCATCTATCGATTCATCTCGCAGCCGGGGGCACTTAATTATGGGCAGGCTTTGGCGCTCAGCACCATCTTGATGGTGGTGACAGCCGCGGGTATGCTGGCAATCGAGCGTTTTCGCATTGGCGATATCGGTGAATTTTAAAGATATAACAGGCTTTCCTTTTTTTCGATATATCTAATACAAAATACAAATCCATGAAAAACGGACTAAACCTTGTAAACATTGATAAATCTTTTGGCGAAATATACGCGCTGCGCGGCGTATCCTTCGATGTCGACCCGGGTGAGATTGTGGCATTGCTGGGACCCAGCGGATGTGGAAAATCGACAACCTTGATGCTGATTGCCGGGCTTGAAACGCCCGATCGGGGAGAGATCACGTGGAATGGTGAACCGTTGGCAGGTGTTCCACCTCATCAACGGGGTTTCGGTTTGATGTTTCAAGATTATGCACTTTTTCCACACAAAAATATTTATGATAATGTGGCATTTGGTCTGCGCATGACCCACCTTCCGGAGACAGAGGTAAAAAAACGAGTCGCCGCTGCATTGGAATTGGTCGGTTTACAAGATTTTGCCCGGCGGGATGTGCTTACGCTCTCCGGGGGAGAACAGCAGCGGGTCGCATTAGCTCGTTCGTTAGCACCTCATCCTTATCTGCTTATGCTGGATGAGCCTCTCGGTGCCCTCGACCGCACCTTACGCGAACGCCTGATTGTGGAATTGGGTGATATTTTGCAACATTTGCACCAGACTGCTATTTATGTCACCCATGATCAAGAAGAGGCTTTTGCATTAGCAGACCGGGTAGTGCTGCTGAACGCAGGCCAAGTGGAGCAGATTGGCTCTCCGCAAGAAATTTATCGTGAACCCGCCTCGATATTTGCAGCCAAATTTCTAGGGATGGAAAATTTGATCCGCGGTGTCGCCCATCAGGCAGAGGGGGGATATGTGGTCGAATGCAGCCTGGGTAAGATACCATTACCTCAGACTGTCGATGGTGAAATAACCTTGTTGTTAAGGCCCGATGCGGTGAATTTAAGCTATCAAGGGACCTGTCATTTAGATGGTCAGATAGCCCGGCGCTCCTTTCGCGGCAATAGCTGTCGCATTACGGTAGAAGTCGATCGAACCAGGCTGACATTCGATTTTCCCTCCAATCGACCCATTCCAAAAGTGGGCGAGAGAGTTCAGCTTAGTTTCGATCCATCCGAAGCGATCCAGATATTCAAGGAATAATATAATTAAAGATAACATGTCACCTCACATTGAACAATTTTTTCACCGTATTCCAAAAGTAGAGCTGCATTTGCACCTGGAAGGTGCTATCCCACACGACGCACTGTGGACATTGTGCCAGAAGTATGGCGGCGACGCAGAGATATCCTCTTTGGAGACGCTTGAACAGCGCTTCGAATATGTCGATTTTCCTCACTTTATCCTGACTTGGGTATGGAAGAATCAATTTT
>JBDKUB010000398.1:0-6997 GCA_039679915.1 Anaerolineaceae bacterium | reverse complement strand
CGCTCTATTTAACCTAAACGGAATAGTCATTGGTGAAATAATTATATATCAATATTAGGGTATTTTCGGCATATCTTCCGAAATTTAATGGCATTAATTATAAATATCGCTGAAATTGCCGATATATTATGGGGTGAATCTGCAATTTGGGTGTTGACTTTGCACTATTTTATTATATAATGATAAATAGGAATTGGGAGCGCTTCCAATTTCCTGCGGGTAAACCCTTCCCATTACATTTCAATCACCTTATAGGCTGAAAACAAACGCCTTCTCTATGATCGAAAATAATCTTTCCCATTTCTTTCCCGTTTTCTTGGCTGTCTCTTATTAGCTGTTTTTACCATACCAGGGATTATACGTGTCAAATCTTACGCTCGAAGATATCGCCAAACAATCCGGAGTTTCCCGCTCTACCGTATCGCGGGTAGTCAACAATCACCCGAATGTGAGCGAGGATGTCCGCAAACGCGTCAAAGAAGTCATTAATAAAACCGGCTATCAACCTCATGCGGCTGCCCGCACCCTGGCTTCTCAGCGCTCTTGGATGCTGGGATTGGTGCTTCCGCGCAGCGTCAGTTCGTTCTTTGCCGATCCCTATTTCCCCCGCCTCACTCAAGGGATCGCCCAAGCCTGTAACCAATACAACTACACCCTTGGGCTGTTTCTTATCAGCACAAAGGAAGATGAAGAAGCTATCTTTCCGCGGGTTTCACGGAAAGGGTTGCTCGATGGGATACTGCTTCAATCAGATCAACTAGGTGACCAATTAACCGACCAAATCATCCAATCCAAGATTCCGCTGGTCATTATTGGTCGTCCTTTCTATAACAAGAATGTCAGTTATATCGATGTAGACAATGTCAATGGCGCATTTACAGCCGTCAGCCACCTGATCCGCCTCGGATATCAGCGGATAGGCACCATTACCGGGGTGTCAACCCGAACCGTTTCGGTCGACCGTAAAGAAGGTTATATCAAAGCCTTAACTGAACGAGGCAGAAACATCGATGAGTCATTGATCGTCGAAGGGGATTTTACCGAGGCAGGCGGTTACTATGCCATGCAGCAATTGCTGCCCAATAAACCTGATGCAGTTTTCGCTGCCTCCGATATCATGGCAATCGGTGCAATGCGCGCCATACGGGAAGCTGGCTTGCGGGTTCCCGAAGATATTGCACTCGTCGGGTTCGATGACCTGCCTCTAGCGACCATGCCAGAACCCCGTCTGACAACCATTCGGCAGCCGGTCTATCAATTTGGGGTAAAAGCGGTTGAAATATTGTTAGATTTGATCGAAAACGGCATTGAGCCTCCGCGACGAATCATTATGGACACAGAATTGATTATTCGCAATTCTTGTGGTGCCTCGAGGAATAGATGAATAATCATGGATCCTCTTTGTATTTTTTTGAACAATATTGGGAGCGCTCTCAATAACAATGTCGCTCACTCAGCTTACCAGAAGGAGGTGAATCAAAATACTTTTCAATTAATCTTATTCTTTTTGGGTTATTCATGTATATTAAAAAAGGAGAAAGAATATGCGTAAGTTAGTTCTAACCGCCCTAAGTTTGGTTTTGCTGGTAAGCCTTGCTTTGGCAGGCTGTACAACCCCTACTCCCCAGGTTGTGGTTCAAACCGTGGAAGTAGAAAAAGAAGTAATCAAAACTCAAGAAGTTCAGGTAATCGTCGAAGCCACTCCGGCACCTTCTGCAGAAGCATACCCCCGCAACGAAACCCTTTATACCACTGGCGTGCAATGGGGTCCTCCCTCGAACTGGAACCCTTGGAATGGTGGCGGCTATTCTATCGGCTCAGTGGGTCTAATCTACGAAACTCTCTTCATATACGACCCGCTAACCGATACGTTCAGTCCCTGGCTGGCTGAATCGGCAGAATGGACCGATGATACCACCTGGCATGTGAAACTACGCGAAGGTCTCACCTGGACGGATGGCACACCTCTGACGGCTGATGATGTGAAATTCACCATGGAGCTTGCCGATCCCAATGGTGCCTATAAAGTAGGGTTGGCTTTCCAAAACATGTGGAAATCCCTCAACTCCATCGATAAAATCGATGATCTCAACCTGGATTTCAAATTCAAAGAAAACCCACCTTACCAGGAAGTTGGTTTCTACTTTATGTACCAGGTACCCATCGTTCCCAAGCACCTGTGGGAAGGCATGAGTACAGAAGATATCACCGGCGGCGCCAATGAGAATCCGGTCGGCAGCGGTATGTATCTGGCTGAATTGATGGATCAGGACCGTGCCGTATTGGTGCGCAACGATAATTGGTGGGGAATCAAGGTCTTTGGTAAATCTCCTGCACCTAAATACATTGTCGATATTGTCGTCCCCAGCAACAATGTTGGTTTGGGTCTCGTCCTTCAGGGTGGCATCGACCTCGACAACAACTTCCTGCCGGGTGTTGCCTCTCTGGTCAAAGGCGGCTATGGCATCAAAACATACTACCCGGATGCACCCTATATGATTCCCGCCAATACCGTGCAGTTGATCTTCAACCTGAAAAAACCGCCGATGGATGATCTCAATTTCCGCAAAGCGATGGCATATGCCATCAATGTCGATGATATCGTACAAAACGATTATGCGGGATTGGTTAAAGCATCCGACCCAACTGGCTTGATGCCCTCCTGGGAAAAATACATCGATCAAGACGTGGTCAAAGAATTGGGGTGGTCTTATGATCCTGAAAAAGCCAAACAAATCTTGGCTGATGCAGGCTATAAGGATGTCGACGGAGATAACTTCCTCGAAGCGCCCGATGGCTCGAAGATCGATTTGAAGATCACCTGCCCTAGTGGTTGGACCGATTGGATGGCTGCCATTCAAATCATCTCTCGCAACGCTGAAACCATTGGCTTAAAATTAACCCCCGAATATCCCGATTACGGTGGATGGCTTGATTCACTGCTTAAAGGCACCTTGGATATGTCCATCCGCAACGAAGCTCAATTGAGCAGCACTGTGTACTCTTATTATATGTGGATATTCCAACATCCTTTGGAAACTATCGAAACGGCTCAATGGGGTAACTATGGTCGATACGAAAATCAGGAAGCATTCGATCTGGTAGACCAGCTTGATAGAGTAAAAGTGGGTGATGACGAAGCCATAAAAGCCATCACCTCCGAGTTACAAAGAATCACACTCACCGATCTGCCTACTATCCCGTTATGGTATAACGGACTTTGGGCACAGATGAGCGATAAAGTATGGACCAATTGGCCGTCTGCCACTGAAGGCAGCAACCATTACCTCCCCGCAACCTGGCGAGGTTATTGGAATATGACCGCTGGCTTAATGCTACTCGAACTCAAACCGGTTGAGAATCCATAATTATCTCTGCAACTGCCCCTCCCGCCCCTATCAGTAAATAAACGGGGGGAGGGGCGACCTTTTTGTTGAACATTGGAGGCATTGTGGGTCGTTATTTCAGACGGAAACTGCTCATCTATCTACTTACCTTTTTTGTTGCAGTTACTTTAGATTGGTGCATCCCCCGGTTTATGCCGGGCAATCCCATAGATATTTTGATCTCCCGGGCGGGCTTGCGCGGCAGCGCTGTGCAATCCATGTATGATTATTATATGGGGGTATTCGGATTGGATTTACCGGTATGGAAACAATATCTTAATTTTTGGGCATCCCTCTTCAAAGGCGATCTGGGGATTAGCATCTATCTTTTTCCTACACCGGTTACTAAGGTAATCGCCAGAGCAATCCCCTACGATTTGTTCCTTCTTATCCCATCTATTCTCCTAAGCTGGATTATTGGAAATAATTTTGGTGCTTTTGCAGCCCGCAGCAAGCGCCTCGATAATTCTCTATTACCGATTAGTTATATTCTTTCAGCTACGCCGTATATGTGGCTTGGCATCCTCTTGGCTTGGGCGTTTTGTATCGTTGTGCGTATCTTTCCTCTGGCAGGTGGATATAGCTTTGCCATGAAACCCAATTTCTCACTTGCATTTATCGGGAGTTTATTATCTCACTGGGTTTTACCTTTCTTATCGCTTTTCATTGTTCAATTGGGCGGCTGGGCAATTGGCATGAGGAATATGATTATTTACGAACTCGAATCGGATTATTCCCATTACCTAAAAGCGCTGGGAATGCCCAATAAATTGATCCGTAAATATGCCTTCAACAATGCAATCTTGCCTCAAATCACCGGTTTGGCATTGAAGCTGGGCGAAGTGGTTGCAGGTGCCCTGGCAACTGAAGTGGTGTTCGCTTACCCCGGAATTGGCTACCTCATCTTACAAGCCATCCACAACGAAGATTATTTCCTTTTGCAAGGTTGTTTTCTTTTCATAATCATTGGTGTCTTAGCTGCGAACTTTATCATCGATATCGTGTATCTCCTGGTCGACCCGAGAATACGGGCTGGAATGGCAGGAGAAACAGCATGACAAATGCATCCGGAAAACACGAAATGCTCTATTTTGCCTTACGCAATACGAAATTGCGCGTGGGCATTTCAATCCTTTTGTTCTTTATTGTACTCACCCTCATCGGTCCATTTCTGACACCGTATGAACCCGATGAGTTTGTCACCTCTGGCGCATTTCCCCCTTCCTCAAAATTTTGGTTAGGCACTACAACTTTTGGAGAAGATGTATTTACCCAAGTAGTCTATGGATTAAGAGCTACTTTCATCGTAGGTATTGTGGGGGGCGGTTTGGGTATGTTACTGGGATTATTGATTGGTTTTACCGCCGGATATTGGGGGGGCGTCGTCGATGAAATCCTCAATATGTTCACCAATATCATTTTAGTAATACCCACTTTAGCGGTACTGCTGATCATCGCAGCATACTTGAAAGTGCGAGGCATTTTCGTGGAAAGCTTGTTTATTGGTTTCACCTGCTGGCCTTGGGTCGCCAGAGCGGTACGTGCTCAAACTTTCTCGTTACGCGCCAGGGAATTTGTCGATATGGCAAGGATTAGCGGTGTGAAATCATACAAGATCATCTTTTCCGAAATAGCCCCCAATATGATGTCATACTTACTACTAGTATTCATCCTGCAATTTGGCGGTGCAATCCTCACCGCAGCCACGTTAGATTTCATCGGGCTTGGACCCACCAATACCATCTCGTTAGGCTTGATGATGAACATGGCAGTACTCTGGAGTGCTTTAATCTTGGGGAGTTGGTGGTGGTTTATTCCGCCTGGTTTGGTAATCACCGCGCTCGTTGGCGCCCTTTATATTACGAACGTGGGTCTTGACGAAGTTTTCAACCCAAAGCTCAGGGAGATGTAACCAAATGAGTTTAGCGGTCGAAAACCTCACTGTTTATTATCAAACCCTGCGCGGTGAAGTGCACTCGTTGGAACAAGCCTCCTTCAGCATTGCAGATGGCGAAATCATGGGGCTGGCAGGCGAATCAGGGTGTGGAAAAACCACCCTCGGCAATAGTTTGATCTACCTGGCGCCTCCCATGAAATATATCGAAGGTCAGGTTACTCTAGACAACGAAAATTTACCAATCTGGGATTTGGATAAGATGAATGAATATAGATTCAAAAAGATTTCCATCATCCCCCAATATGCCATGAACGCCATGAATCCAACCCGTAAAATTGGCAAAATGATCTCCGAGCTATTAAAAGCGCGTAAAATCAACTATAGTGATCTGTTAGCGATTATTCAAAATCGCCTGGATATGGTCAAATTGTCACATGATGTGTTGAATATGTATCCCATTGAACTTTCGGGCGGTATGAAACAAAGGATGGTCATGGTTTTATCGACACTGCTCGATCCATCGCTGTTAATTGCAGATGAAATTACCTCAGCGTTGGATGTCTCGACCCAGAAATCTGTGACCGAGATGATTGTAAAATTTAGAGACTGCGGCTTTATGAAGAGTGTTATCTTTATCACTCACGATGTTTCGATACTCTATCAAATTGCTGATAGCATCCTGATCATGTATGCCGGGCAACTTGCCGAAAAAGCCTCGACAGAAGTCATAATCAATTCCCCTCTTCATCCCTATACAAAATTATTGATATCCTCCTTACCCAAAGTCGGAGTAAAACTCACCGAGAAAAAACTTGCCAGCATACCCGGTACTCCACCACTGTTACTAAATCCTCCAACGGGTTGCCGCTTCCGCGAACGGTGTCCATTGGCATACGAAAGATGTCTGGAAACTCCCCCTTTTATCGAAATTGAAAAAGGGCATTCCCTAGCTTGCTGGAAAGGGGCTGCCCCATATGCTTAAACTCGAATCGGTATCCAAAGTCTATAAAGTGGGCACATTTGGGGGCAAGGAGCTTCGTGCTGTAAACAATGTCAGCTTTGATATCAAGGATTGCGAAGTGGTTTCGCTTATCGGTGAAAGCGGCAGCGGTAAAAGCACGATTGGTAAAATGATATTGCGGTTGATTTCTATCACCTCCGGCAATATCATTTTCGATGGTGATAATATCACCTCACTCAAGAATGAAAGCCTCAAAGAGTATTATCGAAAAGTTCAAGGCGTGTTTCAGGATCCATTCAGCTCATATAATCCCATCTTTAAAGCAGACCGGGTTTTCAATATCATTCGTGATGAATTCTACCCGCAAATGGCTAATCAAGAATGGAACAAGAAAGTAGATAACTCATTGTCAACCGTTGGGTTGAACCCGGATATCGTTTTAAACAAATATCCTCACCAGCTTAGCGGTGGGCAGCTTCAAAGATTACTAATTGCCCGCGCCTTATTGTTGGATATTCAATTCCTCGTGGCGGATGAAATTATCAGTATGCTGGATGCTTCGACCCGCATCGACGTGCTTAATCTTCTTGCTGATCTAAAAACCAAAGGGCTATCCATTCTATTCATTACCCACGATCTGTCATTGAGCTATTACATCAGCGAAAGAGCAGTAATTCTCTATCGAGGAAATGTAGTAGAAATGGGCGCTACCGAAAATATTTTTTACCATTCTCTGCATCCTTATACAAAAAT
>JBDKUB010000370.1:0-7290 GCA_039679915.1 Anaerolineaceae bacterium | reverse complement strand
TAAATTAAACGAATCGCTGCCCCAATCGGGATAGTAGATTCCTCCGGCTTCACGGATATTAGGGCTGGCAAGGTAATCGCTGTCTGCCAGGTAGATCGAATTGGCGTCTTGGTCCAGATATCCCACCAACAGCTTTACATATCCGATATTTTCACCCTCGATATCTACGCTAAGGCGGACTTCCTCACCAATGGAGACTTCCGATGCGGAAGCAGTGACCTCAGAGATTTGAATGCCCCCGGCTGCCGGGGCTCGGACTGCTTTTTGTTCGGGGATTGCTACGCTGCCCGTTTTGGCGTCGAAAGTTTCGCCTGTATAATGGAAAGTGAGAAAATCATCCCATAACGATTCGGAAGCAAAGCGGTCTGCAATTACAGCATAAGACTGAGGACCGGTAGCGGGATTTTTATAAAGGGTGGAATTCGGAAAGTAAATCGAAATTCCGGTGGCGCCAGAAATGCGTGGGCCATGTTTTTCTGAGATCACAGCTTGTTCTATCGCCGATTGTAAGTCGGCAGCCGCTTCAGCCACATCTCGTTTTCCACTCATCTTTGCGACCAATTCCGCAAAATTCCCCAGGTCGATATAAGATGCCGGTACCGATTTGCCAAAGATATTAGTGAACGATTGGGCGTATTCTCTGGCTTGAGCTACATTACGTTGGTCGGCAGCTTGCATGATTACAGCCAGGTTGTTGAGACTATCGAGCAACTGGGGCATGGTAGATAGATCCAAAGCGGTCAGTGTGATATTTTGACTCATCTGTCTAGCTACTTGCTCAGCGGAAGGGATCATTGCACTGCCGAACAAGGAACCCATAGGATTGCTACGGCCAGTAAGATTTGCCCGCGCCTCATCATCGACAATCCGTTGATCGTCCACAATATAGGTATCTACGATCAATTCTCCCAACTGCTTACCGTCGATTTCGGGGTGATTGGTAAGCTCGCTCAAGAAAGCGGTATAAGCCCACCCTAATGAGGGCTCGACCTCTTGAGAAAGCACGGCATACTTCGCATGAGGTGCTAATGCGTCCATCACTTCGATATGTCCCATCAGGCAGGCATCCATACCGATTAATTCGAACTTATCGATATTATTTTCAGAGACAATGGTAGCGAGAGCCTGGTCCAACTCATTCAGGTAAATGTTATCACCTAAGGCATTCTCTAAAGGTGTATTCCCGCTTTGACGAGAGGCAGTGTCGTCGCTCCAGCCACCTGGCCAACCCATACCATGGTCGCTTAAGATCAACACATATTTATCGGCTGGATAGGTCTGGATTGCCCAAGTAGCAAAATCGACCAGAGTGTCCCCGTTTGCCATGTTGACTTCGCCCAAATCCTCGACCATATCCGAGCCAATGGAATTGAGGTCATCATCCGGGCGCACAAAATACCTGCGGCTGCCGGTCCAGTTTCCATCACCGGTATAACCTGCTTGATAGCGGTCCAATTGGGCAAGGATGTTAACATTTGCACTCGAACCGATTCTTTCTGCCTCATTCAAATCGACAAAGATATCTTGTTCCAACACTTTATCGTCGGCATCCTGGTAGATCATTACCGTCCATTTGGCTTCGCTGCCTGGTTCAGCAGGTGGCAGCGTGGGTCGGCGGGTAGCGGTTGGTTTAACAACCTGTGCCATGGGAGGTAGCGTTGCTTCAGCTTGGTCATCGACTTCCCCGGTATCAACATTCCCTGCGCCGCCGCTGATATATTGATAGATGAATACGCATATCACCAGTAATACCAAAATTCCGATACCCAAAGGTGAGCGGAACATTTTGCCTCCCGGCTTGAATACCGGCTTGCTTGTCGAACCACCCCCGGAATAACCGCCTCCGCTTGTTTCGCTTCGCGGGCGCTCACGCCGAGGCGCTTCGGCGCGTTCACGCTGACCTGATGGAGCCCCGGCGCCAGGGCGTCGGCGTTCCACTTTGATGGAAGGTTTCTGATTTTTATTATCCATTCGGTTTTTCCGTTTTCTATAAGATATCTTGATTATACAGAATAATTACGAAATGGTTATCTATCAATTGTTCGTGTTATCAGATTTCGTTGTTTTTTATATCCCCGCATTTATCTGACCCAAAAGTAGGTTGTAATACTGAGCGAAGGTTCAATATGATCGTTACTCCTTCGCTGCGGTCAGGCTATAGAGCTCGATATGTGGTCGCTGACTTATTGGCAATCCGTGGGTTTTTTTATGTTGGCTTTTCGAATTTAATCGCCGGGTGCTTCTTTAGCTCGTCGAAGACAATCTTTTTCACCTTCTCCAGGCTTTCCGGTGAATCGGCTTCGAAGCGCAGGTTGAGCGTAGGGGTGGTGTTAGATGCCCGTACCAATCCCCAGCCATCTGGCAGTATCACCTTGGCGCCATCGATGTCGATGACCTCATATTGTTTGGCGAAAGCATCCACCAATTGCTTGATGGTATCGAACTTGGCAGCTTCATCGACGTAAACCTCGATTAGGGGAGTAGAATAGAGTTGGGGCAGGTTGGTGAATTGGGCTGATAATGGCTGATTGGTTTTGGAGAGCATTTCTAATATTCGGGCAGCAGCGTAAAGAGCATCATCCACAATGAAATAATTTTCCGCTACGAACATATGCCCGCTGAATTCTCCGCCCAGCATGATATGATCTTCCCACATTTTCTTCTTCATCAGAGAATGCCCGGTTTTCCATACTACCGGCACACCGCCGTGCTGTTTGATGTCGTATTCTACGTTGCGAGAGGACTTGATATCTACCAATACCTTTTCGCCGGGGTGCCTCGCAAGAAAATCCCGCTCCAGCAATATCAGGGTGTAATCCGATGAGAGATAGCCTCCCTTTTCATCGATCAGCCCCAACCGGTCGCCATCCCCGTCGAAGCCAATGCCAATATCAGCATGGCTTTCTACAACTACCCGTTTCAGGTCGGTAAGGTATTCCTCGTGTTCAGGATTGGGTAAATGATTGGGGAAAGTGCCATCCAATTCGGTGAATAACTCTACCACCTGGCAGCCCAAGCGTTTCAATAAAGGCGGAACAACGGCTCCGGCTATGCCGTTGCCGGTATCTACGGCTACCCTCATCGGGCGCTGCAAGTGAACCAGGTTAGTAATGCGGTCGAAATATTCCGGTTTAGGGTCTCTATAATCAAACTTTCCGCTGCCAGAACTCAATTTATCTTCCATGATCAGATAATACAGGCTCTTGATTTCTTCGCCGGACAGGGGACGCGCCATTTCTCTGACGATCTTCAATCCATTATATTGGATGGGATTGTGACTGCCGGTCACATTGACACCACCATCTAACCCCCATTGGCACACCGTAACATATAGCAGGGGTGAAGTACTCATGCCAATATCGGTTACGTCGCAACCGGAAGCCAGCAAACCCTTGATCAGGGCTTTTTTGATGCCCTCAGAGCTTTCTCGATTATCGCAGCCTACTGCTATTTTATTGCCGCTGCTTTTCTGAATGAAGGTGCCTATGGCATTTCCAATCACATAGATCACTTCGGGTTTCAGGTCGATATCGACCAGTCCGCGTACATCGTATTCACGAAATATCAGGGGATTAATAAGGGGAATAGTCTTACTCATATTGGCATTCCTCGAGAAGATAATAACTTGGAGTAATATCGTCAAAATTATAACATGGGGCGAAAGCGAGGATGATGGAGTTTTGGCATCAAAGCAATCAAACGATCACTATCCCCCCATACCATAAGGTCAATTCACGCTGAAATAGGTGAAGTGATAGACAATCTTGCCATTCAGTATGCCCAGGGTATCGTTACCATCGTCTACACTGCCTGCCGAAGAAACGGCTCGCCAGGTGAAATGCCGCGAGGAATTGCTGCCTTGTGAGCTGGTGAGGGTGAAGGTTGCTTGAGGCAGCAATGAAAACAACGATTGATACCAGTTATAAATAGCGGTTGCCCCTTGCACGGTGCGGGCAGAATTCACATGCACCCCATTGGATGCGTACAGATTGGTTACCTGGTTTGCGTTGTGACTGTTCCAGGCATCCACTAACTGCTGCGCCATATCAGGGCCAAGGGGGTTGGACCAGTCGTAATCCCGAATGGTATTCCATACATCGGGGAGATTTCTGCGGGTGTTCGACCAGTCCCAAAAATTAGCGGCGGTCAAACCTAGGTTTTGCGCAGTTTGAAGAAATTCCAGAATATCCGCAGTTGTAGGTGCCCAACTGCCGCGCACATAGGCAGAGCCTACCGGAATAATAGGACGGTAGGGAGTCATTGCCTGGAATTCGCTTACCGAACGGGTTAATTGTGCGCCTGGGTTATGTGCCTGTTCCCAATATACTTGAGGCATATTGTAATCGCACCTTTCAAGGAAAATCTTCCATGGCACTTTGGCGTGATAGGATGGATAACGATAAGAACACAAAGCGACTGGAAAATCTGGTAGTGCATTGCGCAGCTTGGTCATAAAAAGGGCGGCTGCTTCATCTTTTCCCGCTTGCTTGAATTCTCCTTCTACATCCAAGGCATAACCTGCCAGACCCAAATTATTAATTCGTTCAATGGCTTTATTGGCTTCTTTAGCGGGATAATTGCCGTAGATATAATGCCATCCCCATACTGTGATGCGGCGCGCTTTTAGTGCTGCCACCAAAGGCGGGACGAGATCATTGCCGCTGCTATCGACGTTGTAACTATAAGTTCCATCGGCGACTTTGATCAGAATGTGGGTAAATCCACATTGCTGCGCCAAATTGGCAATCGTATCAACCACCCCATTTTCGCAATTTGGTATCTGCCAAATGAAATAACCTTTACCCGTTAACGCCATGTAATTACCACGATTGATTATTTACCCTTAATAGCTTTGCGCACCACCGCCTGACATTTATCCTTATACGGTACCAAAACCATGGCTCCCCCGGGGGTTACCCAGTCGTATACATCTCCGGGACCAATATAATAATGCTTGATACGAGACATATCAGATGCCAGCGTAATCGCCAAAGGTAAGAATTGCATAAAATCTTCAAATCCCTGATCGGTTATCACCGCTTTTTTATACATTTTGTATATTTCCGGTGCTTTCGCGATACCGTCCATACTCAAGAGCTTGTTAGCTAATGCCATGAGCACTTCTTGCTGTCGGATATTGCGGGCGAAATCGTTCGTGGTTTTGCGAGAACGCACATACCACAAAACGTTGTCGGCATTCATGTGATTCAAGCCTTTTTTGATCGTAACGTAACCATGCCCCTGTTTCTTTGCCGTCAAGGTGTTTGTGACCTGAATATCCAAACCACCTAAACCATCGATGATCTGTTTGAAATTAGAGAAATCGATCAGCACATAACCGGTCGGTTTGACGCCAAAATTGTGCTGCATGGTGGCAGCCAGCATTTTAAAACCACCCCGGTAGAAAGCTGTATTGATGCGGTCTTCACCATAGCCGGGAATATAAACCCACAAGTCACGCGGGAAGGAAGTCAACGCCGCTGTGCCCGATTTTGGATTAAGGGTAAGCAGAATGATCGTATCGGTGCGGTAACCTTTGTCTCCCTTGCGACGGTCTGAGCCGAGCAGCAGCCAGTTGGTTTGATTGGGAACATTGTCGATCTCTACTGCCGGGATAGTGGAAAGCGCAATAGGTGGTTCTGGCGGCGGAGTATTGGTAGGCGCAGGTGTGGCGGTGGGAATGCCGGTGGGCAATATAACCGGTGTGGGGGGCAGAGGCTGGAAGGGTGTGGGCGTGGATGCCAGATTGGGCGCGGCAACTGCTTCACCAATGGCATCTTCTTGGGGAGTGACTTCTAATTGTGAAGAAGATGAAACGGGCACAACGGTCAACCCCGGCATCGAGCAAGCAGTCATGCTGAGAATGGAAATCAAAATGATTGAGGTTTTGGCAAAACGATTAAGTAACGGCATAGAACAACCTTTGGAGTAGAGTTGTAAAGAATTCCTGACTGTTAGCAGAAGCTATGGACATCGATAAGGGTTCATCAGTCGATGGAATGGCAGCATTGGGGGCTTCTGGCGGCATGGTGATGATGACAATTGGCTGTGTGGGTTGAGGAGATTTGGATTCTCGCTGTGGAACGAAGTAATGAAAAAATACCGGCGGTGGTAATGATGGAGAAATGGGCGTGATGGGAATGAAGAAAGGTTTTCCAACCTGTAATTTCTTAGATGCACCCATACAGTTGACCTTCCGCAAACGGGCGATACTTACGCCTGTCGCCTGGCTAAGCCTTGCCAGCGTGTCGCCGGGACGAACGATATACACCGCCCAGCCGCGGGGTGGGATACAGTAGGATTTTGGCTTCTTTTCGCTTACCTGCTGTGTAACAGTGGGTATGGGTTCAGTAGTCATCGTAGCTTCGGGTGTCACCTGTACCGATGGTTCTTGTGTAATCTCTGTGAGAGTTATCTCAGATGCATTATTATAAACGGCAGGTAGAAAGCTGTGATAACGATTAATGCCATTTGCTATACTTTGAGTGGGTTGAATTTGTACTTTTGGCACACTTTCGGTAGGGGTGCTCGTCGGTTCTGTGGTCGAGGTGATTTTTACAAGGGGTGCAGTAGGAGTGGCTGTGATGGCTTGCGTTTCAACGGAGACTTGTGTTTTGGTAAGCGTTACCTCATGAGTCAGAGTCACAGCGGGAATAACATTTTGTCTACGCTCCGCCATGGACAAGGTTAGAGCACCAATAACGATCAAACCGGATACAAGGGCTACCAATAAGCCAATTAAAATCTGGCGTTTCCCACTCATTCTTGATTGTCTCCTTCTGTTTGAGGTTTATTTTCCTGGTCAGGTTTCGCGTCGTTATCCTCGACAGCCGGCTTTTCGGTTTGATATGACGAAATCGGGATGAGCAAATTGACCGTAGACCCTAATTCTTCTTGCACTTCTATCCATATACTCCCGCCCTGCATTTCTACCAAGTCTTTCAGCATTGCCATATCGATTCCTTCGTGGCTAGTATCATCAATCGAAACCTCGGGTTGGGAGGTAAAAATTCGGTAAGTCCTGGTAGCAGCATCGCTACCGCCCTGGTCACTGATTTGGATTAGCACCTTGTATTGTGCTTCATCGATCACTTTTTTCTGCACACATATAGATATCTTCCCTTCATCGGGAGTGATCGTAATGGCATTTTCGAGTAAACTGGTCAGCACCTGTTCGAGCGCCTCGCGGTCTGCGTATACGGTGGAAATTTCCTCAGATTGGGTTCTATCCAGAGTTAGCTTCTTTTCCAGCATTTCGAAACGAAATCGCTCGATAGTGCTGTCGATGAT
>JBDKUB010000298.1:0-6267 GCA_039679915.1 Anaerolineaceae bacterium | reverse complement strand
CACTTATGACGATCCCCGAATAATTCAAACGTATTACAATTGACCCATGCGATATTTTTTACCCATTTTCCTCTTATTTACCCAATCTCTGTTTATCACACGCACAATAAACGCCAAATATATCATTTTATTGATCGGGGATGGGTATGGTTATAACCACCAACAAGCTGTAAACGAATATACAGGATCTATTCCAACCTATCAGTCCTGGCAGCGATATTGGGTTTCTACATATTCGATAGATGGCAATTACGATCCATCTGCAGCCTGGAGTGATTTCGGTTATGTAAAACAAAATCCCACCGATAGCGCTGCAGCAGCCACTGCCATATACAGCGGACATAAAACTTATGATGCCGGAATTAATATATCGAACGAGGGGACATGTTTAACAACTATCGTGGATGAAGCGCGTCTAATAGGAAAAGGGACGGGTGCGGTCTCTTCGGTCTATATTTCCCATGCCACCCCGGGTGCCTGGCTGGCACATAACCAAAACCGAAACAATGGATTTGCCATTGCTGCAGAAGCCCTTTGGGGTAATCCCACCACAACTATGACAACAACGACCGATTATTATGGAGGGGGAATATGCCCAATCCACGCCCCGGCTGATGTCCTGCTTGGTGCTGGTCATCCCAATTGGAATGGTGGTAATTATGTCAATCAGGCAATAAGAGATAAGCTATATACTGAAAACGGCGCTCATGGCGCATTCCACTTTATCGAACGTCAATCGGGGAATCCCGATGCAACATCGCGTCTCGAAAATCTCGCAAACGACCCAGCAGTAACTCGCCTGGCGGGATTATTTGGTGGAAGTGGCGGCAACCTCGATTACCGCCTGGCTGATGATACTGGTTATAATCCCGAAAACCCAACCCTATCGGAAATGACCAAAGCAGCCTTGGAAGTTCTTGATCGTCATCCCAATGGTTTCGTGTTAATGGTCGAGGGTGGTGCTATCGATTGGGCTTCCCATGCTAACGATATGGATGCCATGATCGGTGAAGCCATCGATTTTAATGATGCGGTCCAAACTGTGATTAATTGGGTGGAGGATCCTGACAATGACAGCACCTGGGAAAACACACTGGTCATCATCACTGCCGATCATGAAACAGGTTATTTGAATGCGTTCTATAATGAATTCCCTATTCAACCTCCCACTCAGGTTAACCAGACGACACTGGAATTAGAAAAATCTGTCAATGGAAGTGGGTTGCGCGCCAGTTGGGATGATCCCAACGCCAACGATCTCATCGATGAGGGAGAAGTTATTTATTGGGCTTGGAACACCACCGGACATACCAATAGTCTTGTGCCACTCTATGCTAAGGGAGTAGGCTGCGATTATTTCCAAATATTCACAACCCATGAAGATCTATACAGAGGCTCATATCTCGACAATACGAATATATATCAGGTCATGCACTGGGTTCTGGATGGCTTCCTACCCTATAGATTATTTCTCCCGTTGATTATTCGATCGTAGGCTGAGTTTTCCATTGTTGAAGAAATAATCTTCATGCTTTCTAGTCTTCCAGCGTGGTTTTTATATACTCATACTTGTTCGAGTTTGCCCCTTATTTTCGCAGATGAAAAGGCACATCGATGATCACACGCTGATAGCCAAATTGCCGCCGATGATAGATAAATTCGGTTTTCAGTAACCAGGAAGTCTGGTTATGAAGCAGCATATGCCACCGGCGAGCAGGTACGAATTCGGGTAATATCACCACGGCTTGGCGTCCGTCATTGTGTAACCGATCGGTTTCGTCTAGGAAATCAAGCAACGGTTGGACAATCGAACGATAAGGAGAGGGCAATATAACCAGGGGGATATCTGGCCACCAATCCTGCCAGTCTCTGCTCACAGCCTCCTCTCGACCCGGATCCATATTGACATATACCACGGTTATATCTTTGCTAATCGACTGGGCAAAACGAATCGCATCGACCATTCCGCGGTGAACACCAGAAATTGGAATGACACAGCGTATGGGAGGAAAAGGTTTGATATCCGGCGGTAAACCTCGTAAACTTAGTTGTTTGGATACATCGTGATAATGGTTCCTGATTTGTACAAAACCATATACTAAAAACGGGATGATCAGGATAGATATCCATGCCCCATGGACAAATTTACTCACTCCTACTATCAATAGAACAACACCCGTTATCGAACCCCCTATAAAATTAGCTATTAATTTAAATTGCCAGTGGGCACCTTTCTCTCTTTTCCAATGCATCACCATCCCAAATTGTGATAAGGTGAACGCTAAAAATGCACCCACAGCAAACAATGGTACCAACGCGTGTGTATCGCCGCCAAACACGATGATTAACACGCCCGTGGCTATTGAAAGAAGAATAATGCCATTCACAAAAACCAATCGATCACCTAGGCTGGTCAATTGACGTGGTAAATAGCCATCCTTAGCCAATAAAGCAGCGATGCGCGGAAAACCAGCAAAACTTGTGTTTGCCGCAACGGTCAAGATAAGTAAAGTGGCAGTCTGAATCAATAAATACAGGGAGCCACTACCTAATAATTTTCTTGCCAGAGCAGATAGAATGGTCTCATTCGATGCTGCTACCACTCCTAAACCCTGGGTCAAGCCTATACTCCCGAGAAAAAGGAAACCCATCAATAGAGCCATAATGATCAATGTTCGTCCGGCATTGCGTGCTTCCGGCGGTTTGAATACCGGAACACCGTTGCTGATGGCTTCGATCCCTGTTAAAGCAGTACACCCTGAAGCAAACGACCGCATTAAAATGTAAATTGTCAATGGTTCACTGGCTGGAGGTGCCACTGGCGTCAAATCGACAATTCCTCCCTGCCACAACCGATATAAACCATAGATCAACATCGGAATATAAGTAAACAAGAACAGGTAAACCGGTATTGACATAATTGAGCCTGTTTCTTGTAAGCCACGCAGATTTATGATGGTGATCACTAAAAGCAAAACAAGAGCGGCTTCGATTCGATAATTCCATAACCACGGAAAGGCTGAGGCAAGGGCTGCCACACCGGCGGTTAAACTCACCGCTGCATTCAGCAGATAATCCACCATTAACGCTGCAGCAGCAACCAAGCCTGGAAATTTGCCCAGATTTTCACGGGCAACGATATACGACCCTCCCCCATTGGGGTATCCATGGATGGTTTGATAATAAGAAAAAGCCACAGCAGCCAGTACGATGGTGATCATGATTCCAATGGGTAGAGCATTCGATAAACCGGCTGCACCAGCAACCAGTAATCCTAGATAAATTTCCTGGTTAGCATACGCAATCGACGATAGGGAATCCGGCGAAAAAGCTGCCAGAGCGCGGATTTTATTCAAGCGTTTCTCGGCTTGCTGGGATGTCGCTAAGGGGGGGCCAATCAATGCCCGCTTTATCTGATCAAGCATAATTCATCCTTTATTTATTAATTTTCGATTCATGATAATATTCGGAAATAACAGAGATTTCACCAAATTTATTTAGGCATACGTCTTTTTTACTATAATGGTTAATTTCAACTCCCACAAAAATAACCTAGAAATGTGTATTCACGATAATATCTATACGGCAAATTACCGACTAAAGTCGTTACTACAAGCATGACGACAAGATTCATAAGGGTAAATAATGCGCTGTCCTAGAAGAAGGCTGTCACCTCGAGCGGAGCGAGAAGACTTTCCATGATTATAACTAGATGTCTCGCTTCGCTCGACATGACATATATGACTTTTTTGACAGCCTCTACTACAAACATGACAACAAGATTCATAAGGGTAAATAATGCGCTGTCCTAGAAGAAGGCTGTCACCTCGAGCGGAGCGAGAGGTCTTTTGATAAGCAAATTAAGATGTCTCGCTTCGCTCGACATGACAAATATGACTTTTGGGCAATCTCTACTACAAACATTACGGCAAGATTCAAAGAGCTAATAAGCGACTAAAGTCGTCAATACCAATATTATGTAAATTATTACTACTATTATGATTGTAAATCAAAAAACCATATACGGATTAATCCTCATTTAATATCAACAGTAATATTTGCACATAATAAACCTTAATATAACCTGTTTTTACTTCCTGATCACTGACGCCACCAGGTCCGTAAACGGTGAGCGAAATGGTATAAGGTCCGATTGAGTTAAACTTATGGCTTGGATTTTGAAGGGCGCTGGTCCCGCCATCGCCAAAATCCCACAGCCAGGAAGTGATCGTTCCGGTAGAAGTATCCGTGAATTGAACAGTCAATGGAGGGCTTCCGCTGGTCGGAGAAGCAACAAAGTTGGCAGTGGGGAATGGGTAAATCGTGAAATCTTGCTCAACAACGCCGTCAATGATATTAACCAAAGCGATATCCGATGAATATGATGTTTTCGTCGCCGTAAATACATGTGTACCAAGTGGAGAATAAACCGTATAAAATCCATCGTCGAGATTATCATCATTCGGGGTTGGGTAACTGGTGGTATTATCCGAACTATCATTGGATATCTGCGCATCATTGACTGCTTGAGAGGTTGTTCCATTATAAACATTGCCGGCGACCAACCCGCCCGTCATGAATTCACAATCCGAGTAAATAATTACATCATCGATTTGCCACCACCAATCATATTCAGCATCATAGTAGTGGAAGCGCAGCATCACGTTATTTTGCCCGCTGTAAGCCGAGAGATCGATACGAGCAGTTTTTGGCCCGCGTTCGCTATCTACGCTTTTCCGCCATAGGTTCGTCCATGGACCTGAGCTACCGTTCGTGCTGATATCCACATCGGCTATCTCCGTCTCGTATACATACCAATCATATTTAAATTCCAAGATTAGGTCCGAATAACCGCTGAAATCAAGAAGGGGGGTACGTAGTTCTGTATTCATGGCTTTGATGTATGCTTCATCGCTGTCTGCGATAGCGAATAAACCTGATCCTCCGGTTGAATTTGGGCGGGATCCAGGATTATCGAATGTCCAAACTGCACCGCTGCCGGTATTGTCCACCACACTCCACCCGGTGGGTAATCCACCACTGTTGAAATCCTGGTTAAGTATCCCATTTTTATAATATCCCGGTGCCGTGCAGACTGTTTTACTAATATTCAATGAAAAGTCGAGGGTCAAGTCGCTGCTTAATATACCGGTATTGGCTTGAGCCGGGGAATAACTCCCCCAAAAATCCGCTACGTTGAATAGATAATCGATATCTTGGGTCAACGTAATCGAGTACCAACCCGTGAATGGATCGGTCCAAATCGGCTCACCGGGGTAGCCATCGATTGCTATTTGGGCATACACCGGCCAGCCGGTTGAATCATCCACCACCGTCCCTGAGACGGTTGACATAGGGGCTGGGTCCAGGCTGATATTCAAGATTGTTCCCACATCGACAACGACATCATTAATCACCTTAGTGTAATATCCATAACTCGAAGCTGTGACAGTATACACACCGCTATACAATACGAACGAATAATTGCCTTCTGAATTGGTCTGCGTCGTTATCGTGTAAACATCTGAAACACTGACCTGAGCGCCTGCAACCGGTTGTCCATTATCGCTATTGGTTACCTTTCCCGATAAGGTACTTCCACCGCAAAAAGCAATCGAATATTGTATTGCAGCGAAAGCATTGATTTCCCCCCAACCTGTAGCATAATTGGGAACATTTCCGGGACCTGGCGGCGGGTTGCCACCGCTGGCATATGGCACCGGCGTAGCCGTTTGTTCGATAAGCGTCTCCGTATTGGCATAATCGCTAATGAGACAAGGGGCAGCATTCCACATCAAAGCGATCAAACCTGATACGTGAGGTGCTGACATCGACGTACCGCTTAAATAAGCATAATTGGCATCCCCGCTTGCATAGGACGAACGAATCGAGACTCCCGGCGCGATAACCTGAGGTTTCATATACGGATAGCCACGGGGATTGATAATGTCAGGATTGTCGGTTGGGCCCCAATTGGAATGAGAGGCGTACTGTCCATTGCTTTTCCCGCTGGAACCAACCCCAGTCACATTGCCATATCGGGCTGGATTGCCCACCGTGTTCAATCCGGGAGGGGTTGAATAACTACAACCAGAGTTATTTCCATTTGAAAAAACCGGATAAATCCCTGCAGCAAGCCAAGCATTTACTACACCCTGATACCATCCATCGTATGTTCGACCACAATCTCCCCACGAGTTGTTGACGATGTTAGGCCGTTTCGACGGATTGTCATTTTCTCCGCCCAAGTCCCAGGGAGCGGCGATG
>JBDKUB010000095.1:0-9756 GCA_039679915.1 Anaerolineaceae bacterium | reverse complement strand
ACTTGCACCCCCATCGCACCCAATTGGATAGTCAAATCGCGCACATAGACGTTCATGCCGCCGGTATCCTTGCCTCCTAAGGTGGCTAAAGGACAAGTATGATATGAAAGCATGGCTATGCGCATCTCATTGCCCATCCCGTGAGTCTTCTTACTCTTTTTTGTCCAATTTTTCTTGCTACTTATTGGATTGGACTGGTATAATCCTGCGGGATAATGCTTCATCACCTTTGCCACCGTAGCTCAGTTGGCAGAGCAGGCGTTTCGTAAACGTCAGGTCAAGGGTTCGAATCCCTTCGGTGGCTCTATTACAGGTATTCTCTTACCATTCATTAGCTAATTTTTCTTACCCTTCCAGTATAATTCGATTATGGCAAAATGCGCAACCCCTCTGGTTATTGGCATCGCAGGCGGTACCGGTTCAGGAAAAACTACCGTAGCTAATGTTATCGTCGAAAGAGTGGGGAAAGATAAAATTGCTTACCTGCCCCACGATGCTTACTATAAAGATCTAAGTGACCTTCCCCCTGTGCAGAGAGCAGCAATCAATTTCGACCACCCCCATTCTTTGGATACTTCACTGCTGATCGAGCATATTCAAACATTGAAAAATTGGCAATCCATCAACCTGCCTGTCTATGATTTTAAAAACCATACCCGCACCGATCAATTCATTGTTATCCAACCTCAGCCAATCATTATCGTCGAAGGTATTTTGATTTTTGCTGAACCATTTCTGCGCTTATTATTCGATGTCAAACTGTTCGTTGATACCGACGCTGATATTCGTTTCATCCGCCGCCTGGAAAGAGACATCAACGAACGCGGCAGAACCACGCAGTCGGTTATCAACCAATACTTGAGCACTGTGCGACCGATGCACCTTGAATTTGTCGAGCCATCCAAACGATATGCCGACGTGATCATCCCTGAGGGAGGCATGAATACAGTCGCTATGGATATGGTCGTTGCCCGCATTGAAGCATTGTTGCACGAACAAAACCCAAATTCGCCAAAATGAAAAAACCAAATCAATATTTATTAATCCGAATTGTCACTCTGATTGTCGTTATTGCTGTTTGCTTGTATATCTTAAGTATTCGTGACCAAGCCAAAGAGTTAGCCAAATATGGATACCCGGGTATTTTCCTCTTATCCATGCTATCCAATGGGACAATTTTTGTCCCGGCTCCAGGACTCCTTGTTGTTTTTACTATGGGTGCTGTCTTCAATCCATTTTTATTGGCTTTATGCGCCGGTGCTGGAGGTGCACTCGGTGAATTAACCGGTTATCTGGCTGGTTTTAGCGGCCAAGCAGTTATCGAAAAAATCAACACCTATAACAAAATCATTAATTGGATGCAACTTCATAAGCGTTGGTCAGCGTTCCTCGTCTTCGTATTAGCACTAATCCCCAATCCAATGTTCGACCTGGCAGGAATTGCTGCGGGGGCTTTAAAAATTCCTTTAATCACCTTTCTTATAGCATGTTGGTTAGGTGTAACATTGAAAATGATATTTTTCGCCTTTGCTGGTGCGGGTTCTTTCCATTTGCTATTTTAGAAATTATCAGTATAATCATTGTATCAAAATCGGGTAAAATTTAGCGAATTATAATATTTTACATTTTCATTTTTTAAGGAGGATACTATGCTAGTAAACAAACGAATGAAATCACCAGTCATCACCGTTCCTTATGATATGCCCATTGTCGATGCATTAAATTTACTAAAACATGAACATATACGGCGTGCTCCAGTAATAAAAGATGGAAAATTAGTTGGGATTGTTTCGGAGAAGGATTTACTTTATGCTTCTCCTTCTCCAGCTACTTCGTTAAGTGTGTGGGAAATCAATTATTTGGTCAGTAAAATCAAAGTTTCCGAGGTAATGAGTAGAGACGTTTTTACTGTTTCCGAAGATACACCAATCGAAGAAGCCGCCAGAATTATGGCTGATAATAAAGTTGGCGGATTACCGGTCATGCGGGGTGACCAAATTGTAGGTATTATCACTGAAACCGATCTATTTAAAATATTTCTTGAGCTCATGGGAGCCAGGGAAAATGGCATCCGGGCTACGGTTCTCATCAAAAATCAACCTGGACAGCTTGCACTAATAACCCAAGCTGTGGCTAGTAAGAAAGGTGATTTTGTCGCTTTCGGTCAATTTACCGGTGTGGATCAAACCAATAAAACAGTAACTTTTAAGGTGACGGGAATACCCTTGGAAGATTTGAGAAATATAATCGAACCATTGGTTGTAAAATTAGTCGATATTCGAGAAGTAAAAGTCTAAATTTGCTAATTATTCAAAAAAAGATCAGGTGAGTTTACCTGATCTTTTTTAATTTAAAAATCAACCATTGTGGTCTTCGATTCATTTGCTAAGGTATAATCACCAAGATGGATACTTTTGTCGCATTAGATATCGAAACTACCGGCTTAGATTCAGAAAAAGATATGATTATCGAAATTGGGGCAGTTCGATTTAATCATAAGCGCGTCGAAGGGGAATGGTCGACTCTGATTAACCCCGCTAAACCTATTCCTCCCTTTATCACTCAACTCACCGGTATTACAGACCAAATGGTTCAACAAGCACCTTCTATTCATGAGGTATTGCAAGATTTGGATAATTTTATCGGTGATGCAATCATCATTGGACATAATATCGGTTTTGATTTGAGTTTTTTCAAGCGCTTTCGCATGTTCAGAACCAATGAAATCATCGACACCTATGAGATGGCTTCCGTCCTATTACCAACTGCCGATCGATATAACCTGGGGGCATTGGCTCATAACCTTGGCGTATTGTTACCGGCAACCCACCGCGCACTCGATGACGCCCGCGCTACCCGAGGGATATATCTTCGCCTGTTCGAAGAAACATCCCGATTACCATTGAATATAATTGCCGAGATAGTCCGCTTGAGCGAAGCACTGGATTGGTGGGGATACCGGCCTTTTCGTCAAGTATTGCGAGAACGCAGCCATGAAATTGTCTCTCCGGAAATAGTTCACCATGCATACCATGGTCCATTATTCGAAAAAACCGAACAACGCTCCTATGCGCCATTACAGCCTTGTGAAAATCCTTCTTCCCTGGATATAGAAGAGGTCGCCTCAGCTCTCGAGCCGGGTGGATTATTCTCACACTTTTTCCCTGAATATGAATACCGTCCAGAACAAGTATCGATGTTGAAAGCAGTCACCGAAGCTCTAGCGAAAGGGAATCACCTCTTGGTCGAGGCTGGAACCGGAACCGGAAAAAGTATGGCATATCTGATACCGGCTGCCTTATGGTCAATTAAAAACAATTATCGCGTCATCATATCGACCAATACGATCAATCTGCAAGAGCAATTGATCAATAAAGATATCCCAGATCTCAAAACAGCCCTTGGGATAGATTTACAAGCTACCGTATTAAAAGGGCGTTCGAATTATTTATGCCCCCGTCGGCTCGAAAATTTTCGCCGCCGGGGACCTGCAAGTGCTGAAGAAATGCGAGTCCTCGGCAAAGTATTGGTATGGCTGCAAAACACCCATAGCGGAGATCGTTCCGAACTCAACCTTAACGGTCCTAATGAACGAGAAATATGGTTGCGCTTATCTGCGGAAGATGAGGGGTGTACTTTCGAAAATTGCATTAAAAGGACGGGGGGAATTTGCCCATATTATCGCGCCCGTCAAGAATCTCAAAGCGCCCATTTATTGGTAGTTAACCATGCCTTATTATTGTCCGATGTAGCAACGGGTAACCGCGTTTTACCCGACTATAATTACATTATCATCGATGAGGGCCATCATTTAGAAGAAGCGACAACCGATGCTTTAAGTTTTAGAGTCACTCAGGGAGATATCGAGAGATTGTTGCGCGAGTTAGGCAGTGCCAATTCGGGTACGTTCAATTGGTTACTCTCTGCACTCAAAGATGTTCTTTCACCCGTGGAATATGGCGCCATAAATACCCTTGTTTCACGTGCCACCGATCAAGCCTTTCGCATGGAAAACTATTGCAGAGATTTCTTTAGAGCGTTGGATGAATTCCTTATGGATCAACGCCAGGGAAACCCGGTCGGCATTTACTCTCAACAAGAACGGATACTGCCAGCCACTCGCACACAACCTGCCTGGTTAGACGTCGAGCGAACCTGGGAAGATACAGATAAAGCTCTTAACGGTTTGAAGGATAATCTCGGGAAATTGGCGCAAGCTGTGGCTGAAGTTTTACCTTCGTTGTCTGAATCCGATGAAGAGCTTTATAGTAGATTAATCAACCTTTACCGGCGATTAGAAGACCTGCATAATAATATCAACGCCATGATTTTCGAACCTTCTGCGGATCGAATATATTGGGCTGAAACGGGAAATAATACCCACCAAATTTCACTCCATAACGCGCCGCTCCATATTGGCGCATTAATGCAACAACACTTATGGAATCAAAAGACATCTGTCATCATCACCTCCGCAACGTTAACGGCTGGAGGTGAATTCAATTATCTACGCGGCAGGTTATTTGCCGAAGATGCCGATGAATTGTCCTTAGGCTCACCCTTTGATTATGAAACAGCGGCATTATTGTATATTGTCAATGATATTCCCGAACCGAATGACCGACGGGGACATCAACATGCGGTCGAAACAGCTATCATCAACCTTTGCCGCGCTACAGGTGGACGTGCATTGGTGCTATTCACATCTTATGAACAGCTCCGTCGTACATCTCAAACGATTTCGCCCATCTTAGCAAAAAATAATATTATGGTTTACGAGCAAGGTGAAGGCGCTTCCCCTCATTCATTACTGGAAAGTTTCCGTAATGCAGACCGAGCAGTGCTATTGGGAACCCGTGCGTTTTGGGAAGGCGTCGATGTGCCGGGTGAAGCCCTATCCGTTCTGGTTATCGTGAAATTGCCCTTCGATGTTCCCAGTGACCCCATTGTTGCCGCTCGCTCAGAAACCTTTGATGACCCCTTCATGGAGTATTCTTTACCCGAAGCCATATTGAAGTTCCGTCAGGGGTTTGGCAGATTGATTCGAACCCAATCGGACCGCGGCGCAGTTGTCATCTTGGATAAACGCATCTTATCGAAAAAATATGGCAAGAGTTTTATCGAGTCGCTTCCCCCTTGTACAACTCGGGCTGGATCTCTATCAGAGATGCCGCGCACCATTCAAAAATGGTTGAATATTTAATTCAGGGGAGAAACGATTCTACGCTAATTACTCCAATGGCTTGACTGACTTGTAAATCGATCCGGTTGGTCGCTTGATCAAATCCGGTTGTTTGATAATAATCACCGACTTTTATTAATTCTTCAGATGCATGAAAATTACCCAATCCAGTCTGAGAATTGACCCTCAACCCCATTCCTTGAGGCAAATAGATGACCATCCGTCCAATGGCGCCCTCGATTTTCCCCTGGAATTGTCCTTCGCTGGGAAGAGTAATCTGCGTTTCTCCTATCCCCAAATTAACATCCAATGCTTTCATTTTCAGCCCGGTCAAATCAATTTGGCACCTCCCAACCCCTAAGCCGATTTTCAAATCGATAAGCGGTAGTGGAGAGAGATAAAGCTGCCAATTCCATGTATTATCATGGCTTTTCGAAATCATCGCATTATCACCAGGGCGGAGCGTATATATTCCCTTATTTTCTTCAGCGATATAGCCAGGTCGAATTTGACCCTTCTCCGGAATCGTACCTGCAAACAGATATTCGGTAGAATTTCCTTTTCTAACAACCACATTACCCACGCCTGGTTCTATGTCGATTTTTGCCTGCTCAATTCCTTGGAGAGATTGGCTGATCTCCTTACCCATAGAAATAGTTCCCCCATTATGGACGCCATAATACCACACTCCACCCGCTAATATCGCCAGCACCAATACTAAACCCAGTAAAGACAGCCAGATCGCCCGCCGACCGATCAGCATATCCAAGCCAATGGCAATCAACAACACCGGCCAAAGGCGGATGATGACCTGCCATGCATCGATAGCCAGATACCCAAAATTTGACAGCAAAAAAATACCGCCAACTGCCAAAAGAAAAACCGCGCCTACAATCCCCTCACCTTTGAAGGCACTATCCAAACCTATCGCAATGAGTATGACCGGCCAACAATTGAACAGGATATCCCAAAGATTGCCTTGTATATATCCTAAATTGTTCATCAATAAAATCACACCGATGATTATCAACAGCAACGGCCAGAATATACCTGAACGATGATGGGTGGCTTTATTCTGCTTCTCTTCGCTCATTTCTTCACCCTTCAATCCTTTCGCAGATATTTAATCAATAATGCCAGTCCTCCAATAATCAATAGAAGAGGCAAAATATTATGAAAATTGAACCAATCAATCCAAGGGATGTGCGAGTTTTGTACAAGATATACGATACCCAAGAATGCCAGTGCAATACCTATAAACAAGCTTGTTTTCGGATTAGGTTCACGGACAATACGGCGGAATTCATCCCCAATCTCACGAGTTTTTTCAGCAATCTCTTCTGAACCGTTTTGTACTGTATCTTGTAAATTCGTTGCCGGTGGAAAATTCTCAGACGGCACTGTAATCCACAACAAAATATATACCATTAAACCAATCCCACTGCCCGCTAAGGCAAGCAGTACAAAAAACACCCGGACGAGAATGGGATCGATATTCAAATAATCACCCAATCCCCCGCAAACGCCAGCAATCATCCGATTGCTTTCACTGCGATATAACCTTTTTTTCTCCATGTCACATCCCTTATAGTCTTCTAATCAGCGTACGGATAATGAAAAATAGCCCAATTAAAATCAATAAAATGGCACCAATGATTTGCAGTAATCCTTCGCTTATCCCTAAAATATAAATCCCGATGAAGAATAAAATCCCTGCTGGGATCCACGCCCATTTCAATAAGTCCTTTTGTGGAGAGGGAAGAAGCGGCAATGATGCAAAGGTCAGTCCCATCCCAATAAATAATAGCCCCCCTGCGTAGGTATCTTTGAGAAATTCTTCTAATCCATTAATGGCTGCTAATGTTAATAGCACTCCTCCAGGGATTAGCGCCCACCAATTTTGTCTGTCAATAATATAAATATGGATAAACGCCAGGGCAAGCGCCGTCAAAATAATCACGCCACCCAACATTTCTGGTATAGGGGGCAATATTGTTTCGAGGAGCAGCAGGATGCTTACCCCCAATAATCCATAGGCAGGTATCAATCCCCACCAATGCTGACGATTGTTTATAAATATCGATATAAAAAATACACCTACCAGGAAAAATAATATCCCCCAGAATAGATTGCCTATCGTGAATAAGCCGGTATTTTGACCTAATAGGGCGATACCGATAACGATTAATGCGACACCGCCTAATATTTTTATATCTAAATGCTTTATCAAGCTCATTCCTCCTCATTCCCAATATTATTCAATGCATCCTTGATCAATTTTTGCTTCAAATCCCACAGCTTTTGAGTCAGTGAAACATGATAAATGTGGGGATTCATAATCCGGCGAACGCCGGCATCCAAATGTTCGACATCCGAATAACGCAGCTTGCGAATATCCTCGATATCAGGCGATTCATAGACTTGCTTTCCGTCTTTCAAAATATCCATCAGTAACAACTCGATTTGTGAAATAGACCCTTTTTCCAAGAAGCGATACTTTGTATGATCGGTTGGATGTCTTAACCAGAATTGACCGGATTCTTGAGGCACTTCGTCTTCCAGGCTCAATAAATCTGCCGTGGCATAGCCGCGCTGGTCATATATCCGCCACACCTGTTTATTCCCAGGATTGGGGGTTTTCGAGGGCGATTCAGATATCTTGATTGCGGGCAGCCAAATCCCATCCTTTTGAACGGCAACCAATTTATAAACTCCCCCCAATGCGGGTTCACCCCACGATGTAATCAATCGGGTACCAACCCCATAGACCAACCTTTTGATTAGTTTTTCTGGATCGACGCCATATCTAGGGGCTTCTTCCAGTATCTGAGTGATAATTTGCCAAATTACCAATTCGTCCAGATTGTTCGATAGCACAATGGATACATCCGGAAACCCGGCATCATCGAGCATTCTAGCCGATTGAATACTCAAGTAAGCTAAATCACCCGAATCCAATCTAACTCCTACTGGTTTATGCCCTTTACGTTTTAGCTCCTCGAACACTTTGATCGCATTCGGGATACCGCTTTCTAAAGTATTTATCGTATCCACTAATAACAAGCAGTCATCCGGATAAACATCCGCATAAGCCCGGAAAGCATCTAATTCACTGCCGCCCAAGGCGATAAAAAGCTGCACCATACTATGGGCATGAGTTCCTTTAGGAGGGTACCCCAGGCTAGCCGATATCCCAACATTGGAAGAGAAATCTGCCCCTCCGATCAAGGCTGCCCGCGTCCCGGCATTTGCACCCATGCCATGCCCTCTTCGTAATCCAAATTCCAAAAGTAATTGGCCTCTTCCAATTTCTCGAATTCGGGCAGCTTTGGTCGCGATCAATATTTGATAATTAAGATGATTCAACAATGATGTTTCTAAGATTTGCGCCATCGCTAAGGGACCCTGAACTACGGTGATGGGTTCATTGGGGTGAATCACGCGACCTTCAGGTATGGCTCGTAAATTCAGATGACCGAAATGACCATGCTCACGCAGCCAAAGCAGAAAGTCTTTTTGGAATAACGGTCCACCAAGGCTGGATTTTTGGCTCTGTAAATATTCCAAATCTTCATCGGTGAATCTCGCTCTTTTCATCCAATCCAGCAACCATTCCAATCCTGCGCTGATGCAAAACCCAGCTTTATGAGATCCATAATCGGGATAGTCTCGAAAATAATGGTCAAACTGCACCGTGGTTTCATGAATACCCATCCGGTAATATAAATTTGCCATGGTTAACTGATATTGATCGGTGAATAAAATTCCCTCAGTAATGTTTCGACTTTGGTAGGTCACTTCGAAATCTCCTATTCACACGAGTAAGATTTTTTGGCAATCACATTTAGTTATACGAATTAGATTAATAATTGTTGCGAGAGATGGTATTGCTTTTTACACTACTGGATTTTATCACTTTGAATTTTCCGGTTGAGTATAATATGGTTATGGACAAAATACCCAACAGTTCTTATTCGTCCGCAATCAACGACTTTCATAAAGCTCGAGATAAGGCATTATTTAAAGAGATTTTAGGGCGAATAACCGGGGAATCGAACGAATTACTATCCTATGATGAAGTCAGACACCGCTTGAAAGCTTTTGCAACTTCTCAAGAAGGATTACGAGATATCCCCCTTTCCGCCATCATTGGAAGCGTCGGAAGATATAATGATTTTACGCGTGATTTTTTGCCTAAAAAAGACGCGATTGCTAGCCGGTGGGCGAGTATCAAAACTGCTACCTTTGGCTTAACCGGATTACCTCCTATCGAGGTTTACCAGATTGGCGAAGCCTATTTTGTTAAAGATGGGAATCACCGAGTATCTGTAGCAAGGTCGATTGGCGCAACCCATATATCGGCTTATGTAACCGAGGTAAAATGTCGAGTTCCAATTACACCGGATATCTCTACTGATGATCTTATCATTAAAGAGGAATATCTTATATTTCTCGAAAAGACACGCCTGGATGTCTTGATTCCGAATATCGACCTCGAGGTCACTATTCCAGGTCAATACCCGTTGATCGAAGAGCATATTTCAGTTCACCGCTATTTCATGGGAATCGATCAA
>JBDKUB010000446.1:0-11514 GCA_039679915.1 Anaerolineaceae bacterium | reverse complement strand
CATACCCACCTCTTTACGCACTTCCCGGCCTGTGAAAGCCGACACCAGGGCAGCCCCTATTGTGATTCCAGCGCTTGGACCATCCTTGGGGATTGCCCCTTCAGGGATGAGGATGTGAATATAGATTTGCTCGTAGGCATCCGGGTTTATGTTAAAAATCTGCGACCGTGATTTAAGATAAGAGAGCGCCGCCTGGGCTGATTCCTGCATGATATTACCGATCTGCCCGGTTATCTGCAGATTTCCCTTTCCTTCCATGAGCAATATCTCTACCGGCATGATCTCGCCGCCATTTTCGGTCCAGGCAATAGCTGTTGCCACGCCAATCTCGTTTTGCTTTTCTGCTTCCAGGGTAAAGAACTGGGGTGGACCAAGATATCTTTCCACAGTCCGGGTATTTATCTGACGGGGATATGGTTTGGCTTCAGCCTTCAAGCGGGCAATTTTTCGGCAAACGTGGCCAATTTCTCGTTCAAGATTTCTCACTCCGGCTTCATAGGTATATTCGCGTATAATCCGTTGTACAGCAGAATTGAGAATCCGGATTTCGCCTTCCTCCAAACCATTTTCCTCGAATTGACGAGGGATGAGAAACCGATTGGCTATTTCTAGTTTTTCCTCTTCGATATAGCCAGGGAACTCGATGACTTCCATCCGATCCAATAGGGCGATCGGAATACCTCCGGTGTAATTGGCTGTCGTAATAAACAGCACTTTGGATAAATCATACGGCAGCTCCAAATAATGATCTGAAAATGAAAAATTTTGTTCGGGATCCAAAACTTCCAAAAGTGCAGCAGCGGGATCACCACGAAAATCCAAACCAAGTTTGTCGATTTCATCCAACATGAACAACGGATTGATGGTCTCCGCGCGACGCATGGTTTGCAAAATACGGCCCGGCAATGCCCCGATATAGGTTCGACGATGCCCGCGAATCTCAGCTTCATCTCTTACACCACCCAGCGAAAGGCGTACGAATTTTCTGCCTAATGCATCGGCAATAGATCTGCCCAAGGATGTTTTCCCGGTCCCAGGAGGTCCGACGAAGCACAGGATCGGTTGGCGCAGCCGTTTGGGATTGAGGCTGCGCACGGCAATATATTCAAGGATGCGTTCTTTAGCTTTGGGTAATCCGTAATGATCCCTTTCCAGAATTTTCGCAGCATGTTTCACATCCAAATTATCTTCGGTGGTCTGCATCCAGGGAAGGTCTAAAATCCAATCCACATACGTGCGAATGATGCCTACTTCAGGGGACAAGGCTGGCATTTGACCTAGCCGGTCGACTTCCTTCAATGCTCTCGTTTGCACTTCCTCGGGTAAATCTGCCGTTTCGACTTTATTGCGTAATTCGAGGACTTCCCTCTGCCATATATCCCCTTCGCCAAGCTCAGTTTGGATGGCTTTTAATTGTTCACGAAGAAAATATTCCCTTTGGCTGCGATCCACCTCACTGCGTGCTTGAGTATGTATCTGGTCTTCCAATTCCAAAACATCAGCTTCTTGCGCTAAGATGTGAATCACTTTTTTCAATCGTTTTAGAGGATTGATGATTTGCAATAATTCCATACGCTCCTCTAATGAAGGAGCAATGGTAGTGACGATCATATCGGCTAACCAGCCGGGGTCATCAATATTAAGTGCATAAAGGTAGGCTTCTTCAGGAAGGCTGCGGTCCAATTGAACACATTTCTGGAACAATTCCAAAGCAGTCCGCATTGTAGCTTCGATACGTTTATCGACTTCCTTCACTTCATTTATGGGTAGCGCTTTTACCCGCATATACGGTTCCAATTGGGTAAATTCGATCACCTGCACACGCCGCCTGCCTTGAATTAATGCCGAATTTGAATCATCCGGCATACTCAACAACCGGCCCACAGCAATTTCTACACCAACGGGCGCAAAATCTCCGATTCCTGGATTTTCCTGCTCGATATCTTTCTGGATTAACCCAATTACGGTTTGATCCGCTAGATGTGCCTCTTCGATGGCGATTATCGAATTCTCTTTGGATATAAAAAGCGGTGATACCATATGGGGGAATACCACCATGTCCCTCAAGGGTAAAACCGGACATTCGATCAGCCCATCTCTTCCAATCGGAGCATCAGGCACGGCGTATAACTCTTCGGTTCTGCGGTGAAGTGCCTCACCAAAATCCTGATCATCGTCCCGAAAATACCAATCTTGTTCTTTCATAAATTACCACCGATCAATAATATTTTATTAATAATGATTATTACCATATTTTAAGTGATTTCGAGTAATTACTTAGAATATTCTAATCCCCAGAAAATTTCTTTTGCGCGAACCAAGCTTCACGAGCCACTGCAGCAACGAAAATACTCCCCGTTACCAAAACCATCATATCGTCACCCGCTAATCTTTGAGCTTCTTTTAGAGCGTCTGAAACATCCTCCACAACTTTGGCGGGTTTCCCAAATTGGTGGGCTGTTTCGACGATGAGATTAGTATCCATAGCGCGCGGGTGGAATGATTTCGTCGCAATAACTTGCTGTACCCGCGGTAATAATTCATTGAACATGCCATGCAGGTCTTTATCTTCAGACGCTCCAAAGATCATGATGATCTCTTTACCGGGAAAATAATCATCCAATGCCAGGCGCAGCTTTCGAGCAGAATCTCGATTATGAGCGCAATCGATGGTAATCGGAGGCTGTCGCTGCAGCACTTCGAACCGCGCTGGCCAAACGATTTCCGAAAAACCTTTCTTGATGGCTTCCTCACTAATCGGAAGGGAATTCATCTGAAATGTTTGCAACGCTGCATAAGCGGTAGCGGCATTTTCCACTTGATGGTATCCCAAGAGAGGTATTCTTATTTTTGCAGGCTGATGATTAGCTAATTTCGATGACTCGACATATTCATCGATGATGGGTTGTTCTTGTGCATTCCAGATGAGTATTGTTTGACCATCCAGATCATGATCGAGCATTGAATAATAATAATCTTTTCCCACTTGGATGATCGGTGCCGCCCGTTTTTTAGCGATTTTCTCGATAGTCAACCGGGCTTCATCTTCCTGGGGCGCTACAACAACCGGCACGTTGGGTTTAATGATGCCAGCTTTTTCTGTAGCAATCTCAGCCAGGGAATTGCCCAACAGATAAGTATGGTCATAAGATATCGAAGAGATCACCGATACTACGGGGGTAACCACGTTGGTCGCATCCAAACGACCACCTAAACCGACTTCGATGACAGCCACATCAACTTTTTGTCTGGCAAAATATAAAAATCCAAGTGCCGTAGTGATTTCAAAAGTAGTTAATTGGGGAATGGTCGCTACAATCGGTTTGATTTCCTCTACCAAATCGATCAGATCCTGATGAGGAATTGGGACATTATTAATCTGAATTCGTTCTGCGTAGTCGTCCAGGTGAGGTGAAGTATACATTCCCACTTTATAACCAGCCGCTTTTAGCACGCTGCTGCACATGGCGGTAATCGACCCCTTGCCTTTTGTCCCTGCTATGTGGATTATCGGGTAGCGCTGGTGCGGATTGTCCAATGCCTTCACCAACGCCTCGATATGAGTCAACTCAAATTTAACAGGAGAATACCGAAAACTTTTGGATAGACTATAATCGACAAAACTATATAAATAATCCAATACTTCTTGATAAGGTTTTTCTATTTGCATAGTCTAGGGATTTTACCCGCATGGCAATCTATATGCAAGGGCTGAGATGAGAGAGAATACGAGAAATTATGGTTTCAAAATAATCATTTTGGCATGGTAAAATTCCCCCGTGGGTTGGAAAAGTGTAAAAGTGGTTTTTCGATATCTATTCATTGCCTGTCTCATCATCCTATGCAGCTTGCTGCTTTCGCGGATGATTACTGGATTATATTCCGCAGCACACACATACACGATTGCTGATGCTCCCGATAAACCGGTTGGGATTGTTTTCGGTGCAGGCCTTTGGAGAGATGGCTCTCCGACACCTGTATTACGGGATCGGGTGGAAACCGGAGCACGATTATATTTTTCCGGAAAAATCAAGAAATTACTGATGAGCGGCGACAACAGCTTCGTCGATTATAATGAGCCGGAAGCCATGCGTCGCTATGCAATCGAATTAGGCGTACCCGACGATGATATTGTGTTAGATTATGCCGGCCGGCGCACATACGATACGTGTTATCGAGCCAAGCATATTTTCAAGCTCGATGAAGCTTTGTTGATTACACAAAAATTTCACTTACCCCGCGCAATTTATCTTTGCCGGCATTTAGGGATAGACGGTGCAGGAGTGATTGCGGACACAAGACAGTACCGCTTTCCATCGCGTTTCATTTGGAATATCCGTGAATTACCCGCTTCTCTGGCAGCTTTGTGGGAAGTCCACGTCTCTCACCCAACTCCAATCATGGGTCAACCCGAACCGATCATTTTCGAGGAAAATCATGAATAGGAACGAAGCACTCTCGATTGTACGCGAATATGTAATAAATGAAAACTTGGTTAGGCATATGCTGGCAGTTGAAGCAGCTATGCGATTTTATGCTGAAAAATATGATCAAGATGTCGAAACCTGGGGAATTGTCGGACTTTTACATGACTTCGATTGGGAAATCCACCCCACACTCGAAGGACATCCGCAAGCCGGTGCTCCCATTTTACGCGAACGCGGTGTGCCGGAAGAAATTATCCGCGGGGTGCTAAGTCATGCCGACCATACCGGGATTCCCAGGGAGACTTTAATGGAAAAAGCACTCTATGCCTGCGATGAAATCACCGGCTTGATCACCGCGGTAGCCTTAGTGCGCCCTTCTCGATCATTATTAGATATGACTGCCAGTTCGGTCAAGAAAAAATGGAAAGATCGTTCTTTCGCGGCTGGCGCGAATCGCGAAGAAATATTAAAAGCCACCCAGGAATTTGACATCGATTTATGGGAACATGTAGAAAATGTCATTCAAGCCATGCAGACAATTGCCCCAGAATTAGGGTTGCAAGGCAACATACCCTCATAAACGACCCTTAAGTCCTCATATTACCCAATATTCGGTTTGACATTCGATTATTCTCCATTTATAATCTATTCATTGGCTATGCGAATTCTATTATCCTTATGGAGAAGATGATGTCACCCGATTCACCCCCTGCCCATATTACTCCCCAAAATTTGCTGCTCCCCACCCTTAATGCCTGGCGTATTTACCTCATCGACCAGGGTAATTCTCCTCACACAGTTAAAGCTTTCATCGCTGACCTCAACTTGCTTGCCTCTTATTTGCCCCCTGACCGCACCCTGGGAAACATTTCGACAAATGACCTTAACCTATTCCTGGAATGGTTACAACACGGACGAGGGGTTCCTTGCAGCCCTAAATCTCTTTCCCGCCGCATCACCTCGATAAAATCTTTCTTCCGCTGGCTGCACCAAAACGGTGTCATCCTTATCGACCCATCGGAAAAAGTGTTGCAGCATTCCGTAATCAGCCCTTTACCCGAAATCCTTACCGAACAAGAAATCGAAAAAGTCATTTCAGCCGCCAATCATTATCGGGAAAAACAAAAACCGGATATTCGCCCCTATTTATTGTTTACCCTTCTTCTATATACCGGATTAAAAAAAGGAGAAACCCTGGCTATCACCCACAACCACATCGATTTAGAATCACCTCAGGGACCCATCCTTTTCGTTCGCTATGCCTCCCCTCAATATCGGTACAAAGAACGTAAAATACCTCTGCCCGATCTATGGGTCGATGCTTATCTTGAATATCAAAAACAAATGCCGAGTTCAGAACGTCTCTTTCCCTGGTCACAACGGCGCTTGGAATATATCTTGGAAGATTTGGGTAAAGAAGCCGGTTTATCCAAACATCTTTCTTTCGATATGTGCCGATGGACATGTGCTTTGGTCGATTGGAAATCCGGAATGGAACGAGATAAAATCCGTCAAAAATTAGGCTTATCGAAAGTCCAGTGGCGTGAAATTAGCATGAAATTAAACCGCCTGGCAGAGATGAATCCTTGATGCTTAGCGAAAGCCAGACGACTCGTTCCGTTTGAGCAGTCACCCGAAACTGATGAGCGATTCGATAGGGTATGACCCAGGCAATGGTTTTCCCTGACAAAATCAACGGTAAAGAATTCCGCAAATATCGAGGAATTCTTTCATTAACCATAAAATCGGATAATTTGATACTATGCCCCTCCATCCCCAAAGGACAAAATCTATCCCCACTTCGACGCGCCCTCATCTGCAAAGGTAAATCAACTTTATCGATATCTAACCAGGCTTGATATGGATTGGAATTGCTCTCGATTTCCTTCTTCAGATGATCATCCAAAGCAACTACACGCGTTTCCAATGTCCAATAGGGTAAGATTTTAACTGTTCCTGGAACTGGAACAGAAATAACCGATTCCACAGCGATTTGGGGAAAATCATCGGTTACCTGGTATTCTCCTTGAGTGATCATTAGCCGGTCATTGATTTTGGAGAAATACAGCCCCTCGCCTAAAACAGCATCTTGATAATTCTTATTTCGACGGCTAAGCAATATCAAGCGTTCGACCATTTCTGAATCAATGTCACGCAAAGAAGGAAGGAGCAGGCGGATAGCTTTACGAACTATGCGACGCTGAATGTTGATTTTTTGATTAAAAAAGCTGCCAGCGCTGATCTCGACCCGATGATCATCATTGAAAACGAAGCAATCTTGCCAGGCTTCATCGACATAATTATCGATGAATTTCTCTTCATCTTTCAAAATCTCTGACATCCGGAATAACAACCGCTTGATTTGCGGGCTATAGGTTTGAAGATCGGGAATTAATACTTGCCGAATGCGATTCCGCATAAGCGTTACATCATAATTACTGCCATCCACATTTGGCGATAGATGATGAGCTTGGATAAATTCTGTAATTTCCTGGCGCCAGGTCGATAGCAATGGCCTAATCAATGGAATTGTCTTACTCCAAGCATTGGGTAACGCATAATAGGACTTCCCGGTTAAACCGGTCAATCCGCTGCCGCGCAACAGATGTAACAGAATCGTCTCTACCTGATCATCTGCATTATGGGCAACGGCAACCGCTTGAGCTTTTTCCTGGATAGCAGTAGCAAATAAAAATTCATACCGCATCTGGCGGGCTAATTCCTCGCTGATATATTCAGCGTGACCAGCCTTCAGCTTTCTCTCACCATAGACAAAAGGCAAACCCAATTCTTGCACCCAACCTTCCACCCGAGAGGCTTCCCAATCCGCCTCAGGTCGGATATGGTGGTTATAATGAGCTACAATGACAGGTATCTTTGCTTCATGCATCAAATGAAGCAAACAAAGGCTGTCGCTTCCACCAGATACCCCTAGAATCACAGGCTGGTCGAAATCGAGCAGGCAGCGATTTTTTAATACTTGCAAAACATGGTTTAACATCTGTGAAATGATTATAATAGGAAAAATTAACAAAATAATCAAATATACTTGCGATGATTCCCGCTTTATGCTAGACTGATTGATAATTATTAAAAATTAAGGAGCTAGGATGGCTGAGAAGATACTCCTCGTTGATGATGATCTGGATACATTGCGCCTAGTAGGGTTAATGCTCCAAAGGCAAGGATACCAAATCCGGGCTGCCAGTGATGGTCCGCAGGCATTGGCAATGGTGGAAAGTGAAATACCCGATCTTGTTTTGCTGGACATCATGATGCCCGATATGGACGGATATGAAGTCGCCAGGCGGTTACGAGCTGATCCAAGAACAGCAGATATTCCGATTATCATGTTCACTGCCAAAGCCCAAATCGATGATAAAGTGATGGGGTTCGAGGCAGGCGCTGACGATTATCTAACCAAACCAATCCAACCTCGGGAATTGATCGTTCATATGAAAGCCGTATTAGCCCGCGTTCAAAAACGGCAAACGACAGGAGAAGAAGCTGCAGATGCTCCTCTCGAACGAGGATACATGGTCGGCGTGATTTCGGTCAAAGGAGGATTAGGCGTTTCCACGGTGGCACTTAATTTAGGCATTGCCCTTCATCAGGAACACAAGAAAGATGTCATCGTGGCAGATTTTCGACCGGGTCAGGGAACGATTGGATTGGAATTGGGGTATCTGCGCTCGGATGGATTAAACCGGCTTCTGCAGCGGAAACCGACCGAAATCACCAGCCGAGATATCGAAAGCGAAATTGTGATCCACCCTTCTGGGGTGCATTTGTTATTATCTTCCCATCATCCTGCCGACGCCCGCTATCTCTGCGCAGTCGCAAATTTCGAAGCGATAGCGGTTCAACTGGTAGGGATGGCGCATTTCATCGTACTGGATTTAGGACCCGGATTATCCCCTATCAATGAAAAAATCATCAATATTTGCGATGAAATCATCGTGGTCGTCGAACCGGTTCCTCAAACATTAATCCAATCCAAAGCCCTTATAGACGATTTAATTGCCAAGGGCATTGGAGAAGGACGCATCGATCTCATTTTAGTCAATCGCATCCGGTCCGGCGTGCAATTGTCATGGAGTCAGGTTCAAGAGCAGCTAGGCAGAAATATATCGGTCATTTTTACTCCGGCGCCGGAGCTGGCTTATCAGGCATCGGAGCATAATTTACCTTTAATCATTCAACAACCCGACAGCCTTACCTCCCAACAATTTTCCAAACTGGCAGAAAAGGTTGCCCAACGAAATCGATAATACGCTCGCATGAGCATTCCAACCCATCTGGCACAGAGAATACAAGACGCAGCGGATATTCTTAAACGAAGCCATCGGATAACTATCCTTAGCGGGGCAGGCATTTCCACACCATCGGGGATACCCGATTTTCGGTCACCCCAAAGTGGCCTTTGGGAACAATATGATCCTTTAGAAGTCGCATCGCTTGCCACGTTTCGTTATAAACCGGAAGCTTTTTTCGAGTGGTTGCACCCGCTCGCCCAAAATATTCTCAATGCAGTCCCTAACCCAGCTCATATTGCGCTTGTGGAGCTTAGTAAAATAAAGACAAATAACACGATCATCACGCAAAATATCGATGGACTTCATCAAAAGGCGGGCTCCACCCGAGTTTTGGAAGTCCATGGCAATCTCCAAACACTTACCTGTGTGTCTTGCTTTAATCAGGTAGCGGCTGATGCTTACCTGACCGCCTATATTGTAAATAAGTCAATTCCGAGATGTCCAAAGTGCTCCAATTTATTGAAACCGGATGTAGTCCTTATGGGAGAACAATTACCGGCACAAATCTGGATAAAAGCCCTGGAAACCAGCAAGTGGTGTGATCTGATGATCGTGGCAGGATCATCATTAGAGGTACTGCCTGTCGCCGGATTACCCATGCGGGCAATCGAAAATGGTGCTCATTTGATTGTAATCAATCATTCAAATACCTACATTGACGTACGAGCAGATATCGTATTCCATGAAAACGTAGAAGAAATATTGCCTATGATCGTGCAAGAGGTCTCTCATGAATAACACTGAAAATTCTTCCCTGATTGAAAGATACGAACGTTTGGTCGAGATAACCTGTGGTTTGTCCTCGACCCTCGATTTGAATATCCTGCTTAACCGCATCGTCCATGCCGCGGCAGATTTGAGCAATGCACAGGCAGCGTCGATTCTGCTCTATGATGAGAAGAACAACCAATTTTTCTTTCAAGCTGCCTCGAATTTGGATTCACCCATGATGCAGGGATTGGTAGTTCCTTACGATTCCAGCATCGCCGGCGCAATCGTCTCGGAAAGAAAACCATTGATCATCAATGACGCCCAACATGAGCCGCGCCATTTCACCAAGATCGCCAAACCGACCGGAGTGCTTACCCGTTCATTATTAGGCGTACCCTTAACAACCAAAGATAAAATTGTCGGTGTTCTGGAGGCAATCAATAAAAACGAAGGCGATTTCACTGAAGAAGATCAAAAAGTGCTCATGGCGCTTGGCGCTCAGGCAGCGATTGCCATTGAAAATGCCCGATTATTCCAACAATCGGATTTGATTTCGGAGCTTGTTCATGAGCTGAGAACACCACTAGCCTCTCTTAACACCGCTGCGCATCTTCTATCTCGCCCGGAAATCAATGAAATCCAGCGCGTTCAACTTGTTCATTCTATACAGAATGAGACGAACCGGCTTTCCGAAATGGCTTCTTCATTCTTGGATATGGCGCGTTTGGAATCAGGGCGCATGCCCTTTTTGCACGATCGCTTCAATATCAAAGAAGTTTTAGATGAATCATTGGAAATGATGCAATACAAAGCAGAAGAAAAAAAGCAGACACTTGAGCTGCATGTGGAGAAAGATATTCCCGATTTAATCGCCGACCGAAATAAAATCAAACAAGTCGTGACCAATCTCGTCAGCAATGCTATCAAATATACTCCCCCTGGAGGGAAAATCGTTGTCTCGGCGAACCATGAAAATGACAATATTGTCATCCGTATCACCGACAACGGACTCGGAATTCCCCCTGAAGCATTACCTCATATCTTCGAAAAATTCTATCGAGTGCCTCTATTAGAACGGGTTGCTACAGGAACGGGCTTGGGTTTGTCGATTTGTAAGAAGATCATCGAAACTCATGGCGGAAAAATCGAAATTGAAAGCCAGGTCAATATGGGTACATCGGTGATTATCCAATTGCCCTGTAAAAAATCCTCGATAAATCAACCTTAAGGTTTCAACAACACTTTAAAAACACCCGGTTTACTCGCCCAATCGAAAGCCATTAAACCGTTTTCGATAGAATATACTGAATCGATCAAGGGGGATGGATCGATCAATCCTGCAGTCAGCAGCCTCAAGGCTGGCTCAAATGGTCCACAGCGTGAACCAATCAGAGTGATTTCATCCACAACAATGGACGACATATCGAGAGTCATCTCCCCTTTGTATGTGCTTTTCATGACCAACACGCCAGCCGGTCTAACCGCTCGCCTGGCAATGCGAAACCCTTGTGCGGAACCGCTGGCATCGATAACCACATCCATTTCCCCCGAGGGGATGTCCGATTCATCGATGACTTCAACTCCCCTCTTCGATAATAACGCTTTCTGGCTGGCATGACGGGTGACAACCCGAAATTCACATGAACATATCGCAAGGGTTTGGGCAATTAATTGCCCCAGTCTGCCTGCTCCAACCAGTAACACTTTATCGGTGGGTTTAATATGGACTTGCTGCTGAATTTCCAACGCTGCAGCTAATGGCTCGGTAAACACAGCCATTTCATCGGCTATCATCCGGGGAACTTCATGTAAATTGGTATACGGTAAAGTGCAGAAATCGGCAAAAACACCATTTCGTTGATTAATTCCCAAAACTTTTCGTTGCCTGCAATGTGTCCGCCTTCCGTTCAGGCATTCATCACATGTTCCGCAACTGATATTGATCTCCCCGACAACCCGCTTACCGATCAATTCTGGTTGATCCGCGCATTCGATGACCTCGCCTACGAATTCATGCCCGGGAATGCCGTTGAAAGGATAATAACCCTTCACCATCTCCA
>JBDKUB010000099.1:0-6485 GCA_039679915.1 Anaerolineaceae bacterium | reverse complement strand
ATTGACTCTTAATTGATGTTTAAAAGAAAGTGTTGAAAAAAGCATTTATTTTACTCCTCCCCCAAAAATCTGTCCTCGATTTTTTTGGGGGGGTAGGTAAGGATGAAGCTAATTATTTATGTGCGTTGCACATTATGGCTTATTCTTTTTCAACACCCTCTTAAAATATATTTCTTATTAGATACTATTACGCTTAATAAAAAGCAGCTCCCTCTTTAGAATAAAAAGAGTGCGTGATTTTCGAAATCATCACGCACTCTTTGGGTTGCTATTCAGCGGATTTACGCTTCGCGGAATTCACCTTCCACCACTTCACCTTCTCCAGACGAGCCAGAGTTACTTTCACTGCTGCCAGAGCTGGGCTGGGCAGTCTGTTGAGCATATACTTGTTGACTCAAGGCGTGGAAAGCATTCTGTAGCTCTTCTGTCAATCGGCGCATGGAAGCGACATCCTCACCATTCATTACCTGACGCAGCTCATTGATCTTCCCTTCGATATTTTGACGTTCGTTGGCTGGGACTTTATCACCCAAGTCTTTCAAGGCTTTTTCGGTTTGATAAGCCAGACTATCAGCCATATTGCGGGTTTCGATCAATTCTCGGCGTTTGCGGTCTTCATCTTCATGCTGACGGGCTTCATTGACCATTCGATCGATTTCGCTCTTGTTCAGATTGGTAGAAGCTGTGATAGTTACTTTCTGCTCCTTGCCGGTAGCCCGGTCTTTGGCTGCCACATTCAGGATGCCGTTGGCATCGATGTCGAAGGTTACTTCAACCTGAGGAATGCCGCGCGGCGCAGGTGGAATTCCTTCCAATCGGAAACGACCGAGAGACATGTTGTCACTTGCCATAGGCCGTTCGCCCTGCAGTACATGGACATCCACGGCAGTTTGATTATCCTCAGCCGTTGAGAACACCTCGCTCTTTTTCACCGGGATGGTCGTGTTACGCTCGATCAAAGTCGTCATAACACCGCCCAATGTTTCAACACCCAAAGAAAGCGGGGTGACATCGAGCAGCAGCACGTCTTTCACCTCTCCACCCAGCACGCCAGCTTGAATAGCAGCGCCGATGGCAACCACCTCATCCGGATTGACACCTTTGTGTGGCTCTTTATTGGTCAAAGAGCGCACCAAGTCTTGCACCATAGGCATACGCGTGGCGCCGCCAACCAGCACGACTTCGTTGATTTGGCTTGCTTGCAGGTTCGCATCGCGTAATGCAGCATTGAAAGGTCCGCGCAGGCGTTCAACTAAATCAGCAGTCAATTGCTCCAATTTGGCACGGGTCAACTTCATTTGCAGATGTTTCGGACCTGAGGCGTCGGCAGTAATATACGGCAGGTTGATTTCCGTCTCCATCACACTGGAAAGCTCGATCTTGGCTTTCTCGGCTGCTTCGCGCAGTCGCTGCAATGCCTGACGGTCCTGGCGTAAATCGATGCCATTTTCCTTTTTGAATTCATCCGCCACCCAGTTGACGATGCGTTCATCCCAATCATCGCCGCCTAGGTGGGTATCGCCATTGGTGGATTTCACTTCGATAACACCTTCGCCAACATCCAAAATGCTGACATCGAAAGTACCACCACCGAGGTCGAACACCAGGATAGTTTCATTTTTCTTTTTATCCAACCCATAAGCTAAGGCGGCTGCGGTGGGTTCATTGATAATCCGCATGACTTCCAAACCGGCGATTTTGCCGGCGTCTTTAGTTGCCTGACGTTGGCTGTCATTGAAGTAAGCCGGCACAGTAATAACCGCTTTAGTGACCGATTCACCTAAATAAGCTTCTGCATCTGATTTCAATTTACCCAAAATCATAGCAGAAATTTCCTGGGGGCTATATTCTTTTCCGGTTACGGGTATTTTGACGCGAGCATCGTTAGCCGGACCTTTTACTACTTGAAAAGGTACCATCTTGCGTTCGGTTTCCACCTCGTCATAGCGGCGCCCCATAAAGCGCTTGATTGAATAAACGGTATTCTCGGGATTGACCACCGATTGGCGCTTAGCGGTTTGCCCTACCAGCCTTTCTCCATTTTTATTGAATGCAACCACCGATGGCAGTAATCGTGAACCTTCTGCCGTAGGGATTACTGTTGGCTCGCCGCCTTCCATTACAGCTACCACACTATTAGTGGTTCCTAAATCTATACCGATAATTTTTGACATAATCACTCTCCTCTTGATACTAATTTCATCACCTTTTTGCCGTAGATTTGTTATTGAAATATTGATGTTGATATCGATAGGCAAAAGGTATACAATTTTCAAAATTCAGTATAAAGATACCGCAGTTGTGCAAGAAGTTCGTTAACGCTTTATATGAAAAGTGTTAGACATCCCTACTGAAATTCGATTTTATGATTTGACCAATTCCCATTCAAACCCATACCAGCCAACCCAAAATGATTTTTAGCTACGGGGAAATTTGCTTTTTTACCGATAAAATAATGACTATTTGCTCAATGGATATTTTAAGGTTTGTTTTTATTATTATAATTGTCTAATTTACCGACATTAATTTAATCCCTATATGTGGGCAGTATAAACCTCGAACACCCAATTTCTGGCACTTTTATTGTTTGAATTGAATCAAGCAAAATTTTCATTTTATTCAATATTTTTTAACTTGAGATAACCTTAAAGTTTTCATTATTTTTAGATTAGCGTAGGGATTTCGTATTGCGGTAAGGGTATATCTTCTGCTAGAATGTAAAGGCTCAAGTGATAATTCAACCAAAAATGATGAGCTAGCTTCTCCTTACCGGCAGTACCCTTACCGGCCGGTTTTTTCTAGCAGGTAATAATAAATTAATTCGATTGATATTCCCCTAAACATCCATAACGGGGGAGGTAGGTTTTATTTACCTGCAATCTAAAACATTGTTAGAGGATATCGGTTACCATGAAACCTGACCAAGCCTGGCTGGCTGCCCTCGGACAGTTACAGATGGAAATGCCCAAACCTGCTTATGATACCTGGGTACGCAATGCGGAATTCATTGCCTATGAGGATGGCTGTTTTATCATTGGAGTAGCCAATGCTTATGCACGAGACTGGTTGGAAAGCCGCCTTTCCAGTACCTTGCGGCGCATGTTAACCGGCATGATGAACCGCACTGTCGAGATTCATTTCACCGTTTGGCAGGAACCAACGGAATCCGTTGATCTCGCCGAATCCACAGCAGAAAATTCGAAGCAACCAACGCTTCGACCAACGAACTGCAATATAAATTCCCGATATTCGTTCGAGAATTTCATGGTAGGCGCCAGCAATCGCCTGGCGCATGCTGCCTCTTTGGCGGTAGCTGAAAATCCTGCCCATGCCTATAATCCTCTGTTTTTATATGGCGGTGTTGGGCTGGGAAAAACACACCTCCTCCACGCTATTGGCAATATGACTATCCAACATGGCATGGAGGTGCTTTATGTTTCTTCGGAAGAGTTCACCAACGATCTCATCAATGCTATCCGCACACATACTACCCAGGCATTTCGGGATAAATACCGCCGTATCGATGTATTGCTGGTAGATGATATACAATTCATAGCCGGCAAGGAATCGACCCAGGAGGAATTTTTCCACACTTTTAATACCCTCCATGGTCAGGATAAACAAATTGTGGTGACTTCCGATCGGCCTCCAAAAGCGTTGGTAACCTTGGAGGAACGTTTGCGTTCTCGCTTCGAATGGGGTTTGACTGCCGATATCCAACCACCAGATTTAGAGACACGTTTGGCAATTTTGCATATAAAAGCAGAACGAATGGGATATGACTTGCCCGATATTATTCTAGAAACGATTGCCCGCCGCGTGCAGTCTAACATTCGGGAGCTGGAAGGCGCTCTAACCCGCATTGTCGCTTTTGCCAACTTGGGCGAGCTACCTCTAACGCCTGATTTTGTAGACATAGCCTTGGTCGATTTACTGCCCAGGCGAAATGAAGTACAGCCTGAGGAAGTGGTGAGCAAAGTGGCGGAGGCATTTGGGGTGAGTATAGATCGGCTACTCAGCCCAGAACGATCCCGCCAGGTAGCGCTTCCCCGTCAAATCGCTATGTATTTATTGCACGAAGAATCCAACATATCCTTACCGCAAATTGGTGAAACTCTAGGCGGGCGCGACCACACTACCATTCTTTATGGCTGCGAAAAGATTGCCGATTTATTGGAACGGGATGACCGCTTAAGGAAGCAGGTAATTGGTATAAAAGAACAGCTCTATGGTCGGCATGGATAAAGAGCTATTCATGAGGGTTTAAAATCTGCAAAGGTTTTCCCTTCCAAGTAGTCGGGAAAGGTGTGGATGGCATTTACTTGCAGGTAGCATCGATCCGGATATTCATTCCACCCACGTGCTAAGCCTATCCGCAGATAAACAGTTCGCTTTTGGAGCAACTGGGTCAACTGCTGTGCAATCTGGATAGGCTCTTTATTTTCTTCACGAAGACTATCACAGAAGTAGTGCCAGGTCAGATCCGTGATTTTCAGCCTAAAGAATCGAACATTTCGATCGTAAAAAAATAATCGATAATCCCATTTGCTTTCTTCATCTTTTTCATAATTTATCTTAACAATTTTTTTGGGGATAATTGTACCGATTGATCTCGAGCCACATTTATCCATAACATAAAAACCCCAATCATCATGGATGGGTTGTTCGAAAATTTCTTCAACATTTTTATATAGAGACATGTTCAATAAACTATTACGATTTTTCACATCAGCTATATATTTAACCGAATTGGTATCATAACCAAAATCCTCAGTGTGCGGTGGTTGAGGATTAGGGAATAAAAAACCATATTCCACAACAGCAAAAGGGTAAATAATAGGCTTATTGTTATTATCGAACAAACTACTTTCACTAATTCCTGGGGGCGGTAATATAGGTCGATAACATTTTCCGTTTCTATCATAACCCGCTACACATACACGCCCCCCTTGCATACGGGTAAGATCGGTAATCGCGATCTGTGTTCTCATAAATGGATAATTTCAACCCCTTCCCATTGTTTTGCCAATCTTTCCGCGACCAGACGACGATGACATTTTTCCGGCGTTGCCTCGCTACATAATAAGCAGGTGACAAAATTCTCAAACATCGAAAGTTCCAAACTGGCTGGGATATTCCGCTCATCCATCAGCGCTTCGAAGCGTTCACAATATTTTTCCCAATCATGGTCGTTCCGGTAATCGTGCATGATCTCTTTGGTAGGCGCCATGCTAGGCATATATTCATACCGACACCCATTTGCCAGATGCTTGAGGAAATAAGGTAAGTCTTCCTGGCGGGCAAAACCAGAAAGTTGCCCTTGTGGATTGATTCTTATATCGATTAAGGTTTGAATATTGTGGGATGATAAGCGCGTAAAAAATTCCTCGGCACTTTTTTGAGTGAAACCAATCGTGTAGATTTTCATATGAACCCCATCATATTAACTTGGAATAAATCAAAAAAGGGAGAGCTGTTTGACCGATTCGGTCTGCACAGACGTCAATACCATAGCTGCATTATAAGCGGTGCCATCGCCTCGAATATGCCACACAACGACTTCCGGATATGTTTGCATAAGGTACTTGGCAATCAAATGATGGCGGTGGCATAATGAAGGATCTTCTTCGCTGCACATAATCGCTGTAGTTTGTTCTTCCGCCAGTTTAAGCAGCAGGTCGATACCCTCGAGAAACCATGGCTTTTTCATCACTTCTGGGTAATCTACTTCATGAAGGTAATCTGCTCCTTCTGAAGGGAGCACATGACTTTTATAACAACTCGGTTCATCGGGTCTGCCCCCAAGGGATTTCCCGGCGAAGACATATTGAATTTCATTTTTGGGTAAGAAAAATTCGAGATTTTCCTTATTAAATTGCGGATGGAAATGGCTGTTGGGTGTGGTGCGTACATCCACCAGCACTTTTATCGAATTTGCCTCCAATAACCGAATAAGCTGATCAAGTGTATGTGCACTATGACCTATCGTGTAAATTTTCATAAATTTAGCTTATCATGAATTAGTTTTATGCGCAATATCCTAACCGATTATTACGATATGCTCTCAATAAATTAGAATAAATAGCCTTCATTCATAAACAAAAAGGCAGGGAGCAAAATGTCTGCTTGCCTGCCTTCCTTAACTAATTTATCGGATATCGGTTATCAAATACCCATTATTGGGTTAAACAAATCCTTATTTCATGACAAAAATTTTCAGCCCTTACGCGCGTAATCCGGCAGCAAAATAGGTGATCGCAGCGTGCTGGTAATGCCTGCCGCATCGCGTTCTTTTTTCCAGGCATCCAAATGCGCCAGGGTAGGTTCGCCGGGTTGAGCCTCTTTGAAATATCTTCCAGCGGTCTTGCCTGCCCGCCGACCAAAGACGCACACATCCAACAAACTGTTGCCCATGAGACGGTTGCGCCCATGTACGCCGCCGCTGGCTTCACCTGCCACCAGCAAGCCAGGAATATTCGTCTCGC
>JBDKUB010000052.1:0-2629 GCA_039679915.1 Anaerolineaceae bacterium | reverse complement strand
TCGTCGACCATATGACATTAATGGCAGCCAATCTCGGGTTGGGAACTTGTTGGATAGCCAATTTCAACCTGGAGGCTGCAAAAAGATTTCTTGGGACACCGGATAATGTTATTCCCTTGATTTTTTCACCCCTTGGCTATCCGGCTGATTCACCCAAACCCAAAGAAAGAAAAGCATTGGTAGATTTAGTTCGTTACGAACACTGGTGATCGAATATCTGCTGATGGTGAGATAGATTGATCGCCATACATATACAATTTAATATTTGTCCTATTTATTAAGGATCATTATATGAGTCAAGATTCTAATCCTTTAGAAAATCAATCCAAAAAATCACCGAGGATAATCCTGATCATCCTCATTCTGGTGGGGGTTTTTATCGTATGCCTCTTCTTTGCCCTCAGAAAATCACCGGAAATATCCAGTACTCTGGCGCCGGAGGATACGTCAACTCCCTCGGGAGCAGAATTGGTAGAAATTGTGGATTCCGAAACCCCTCTAGCTCCTAAGATAATCGATATACAGCCAGAAAAAGGGAAAGAATTATCTCTTTCGGGAACGATATCTGTCCAATTCGATCAACCCATGAATACAGAAGTGGTCGAAGGGGTATTAATCGTGACCGATGACAAAGGGAAGCAAATCTCTGGCGACGTAACCTGGGAAGAGAATGATACATTAGTGTTCGTTCCTCAAGACACCTTGAAGAAAAATTCAGTCTATGAAGTTCATGTGACGGATAAAGCGGTGAGCGCTAAAGGTGTTGCTTTGAGCGACCCAGTTTCTTACCTCTACGATACACCCGGGGAATTGATTATCAGCCAGGTTTTTCCGACGGATGGTTCGATTGATATAGCCAACAACGCGGTCATTACGGTGATATTCAACCGGCCGGTTGTGCCGCTGGTTATATATGAAGAGCAGTCTGCTCTACCTTCACCGGTCGAGATATCTCCTTCGATATCCGGTCAGGGTGAATGGATTAATAGCTCAGTTTTTGCCTTTCGTCCAGATGAACCTCTCAAGGGCGCGACTGAATACACGATTACGGTCAAAGCGGGATTAACGGATGCTGATAAGGCATCTCAGCTCGAACAAGATTATTCCTGGAAATTCACTACCATTGCTCCGAGTATCAAGCAATTTATGTTGGGGAACAATACGGTCAACCCGCAAGATAATTATCCCAATGTTTTTCTGGACGAGTATTTTATTATTGACTTCTTACAGCCGATGGATAAAAACAGCACTGAAGAAGCGCTATCTCTATCGATTGTGGATGGAGCAAGTGTCGAATTAACTAAGACCTGGAATGTCGAAGAAACCCAACTGGTGATAACACCCACCCAACGACTTGAATTGGGGACAAATTATTGGCTGAATCTAAAAGCGGAAGCCAAAGCGAAAGATGGTGGAAGGTTAAGTAGCGGATTGTCATGGAAATTCACAACGGTTCAACCTCCGGGAATCAAAACAATCGTTCCTTATGACCAAACGACCCAAGATACCTATTCCAGTGAGATAATCATACAATTTTTATCCCCGATGAGAATAGATACGGTGAAAGATAAAATCGAACTCACTCCCAAACCCAAGGAAGAAATTCAATGGTGGTACAACGAATGGGATTGGAGTATGCACGCTTACGTTCTGGAACCCTCGACGCGATATTCTCTGCAATTGAATCCTGGAATGGAGGATATATATGGCAACCAGATCAATAAAACTATCCGATATACATTCACGACCGCAGCCTATCCATCGCAGGCGACCCTTGAAATGCCTTATACGCCTTCGTTATTTCGGGCTGGAAATGAACTAAAATCTTTCTCTTTCTATGCGAATACAACCAATATTAAAAGCGTCGAATATAAATTGTTCGAATTAAGCGGTGAACAGTTCGTTTCCCTGATTAATGGAACCACTTCTCAATGGGAATATACCCCTGCGGTCCAAAACCTTATTTGGAGCACTACCGATACCCCATCAGCAGCATTGAATGAGCGAACGATTAAGCAATACGAAATGTCTATGCCCGATGGAAGTCCGCTTCGACCTGGATTTTATTTTTTGGCATTAAATACTTCGGATATTTATCACACTTCGCCATATGTTGATACCCGTTTGATTATTGTAGCCCACGGAAATGCCACCTTTAAGACTACCCAGACCGAATCGCTGATTTGGTATACGGATTTGGAAAGCGGTAAGCCGGTCGAAGGGGTAAATCTGGTCGTATATGATAAATATTTCAGACCATTAGGTGAGGGGGAAACCGATGCGAATGGGCTCGTATCGATGGAACTTCCATCGCCTGAAGACCCATATGAACCCCGCTATGTGAAATCAAGCGACGAGAATAATTTTGCTTTTGCGTCTAGTGATTGGGGGAGCGGTGCATCATTCTATGATTATGGGGTTTGGAGCTCATATTTTACTCGTCCCAATCAACCCACTGCGTATATGTATACCGACCGACCCATTTATCGACCTGGACAACCTGTATATTTCAAGGGGATAATCCGCTTGGATGATGATTTAAAATATAGCCTCCCTGACTATCAAGAAGTGACTATCAACATCCAAAGTTACGAGGAAACCGTTTTTACGCAGACTTTGAAGTTATCTC
>JBDKUB010000311.1:0-5353 GCA_039679915.1 Anaerolineaceae bacterium | reverse complement strand
AGGTATATTTTCGCCAGTGAATCGCTTTTCAATAACTTCAATTCCTTTTCCAAACGATAGATCCTGTTGTTGGGTGGAATATGATAAAAAACGACTAAAATGGCTTTTTCATTCGAGCCGGATTGGATTAATCGATCCAAAGTCAAAACCCCTTTCCCCATTCTGCCCGTCCAAAAATAAAGCGTCGAGGGAGAGTTACTGTAAAGAGGCAGTGACGCATATTGGGGGAGTGATTGAATCACCTGTGACGTATGCCACGATTTACGAGCTAAACCGATGCCCTGTCGGTGATACTTCTCTATAACCGGTAAAGAGGTTGTAGCAAAATAAACGACAAGATAAATCATGCTTGCTCCTACCAAAACTTGCAGCAAGCGATTTTTTCTTCGCCAAAGGCTGGCTGCTAAAGCACTCCCGGGAATGATCATCGATATCAATACCGGTGACAACATACGGTCGGTCATACCCATATTTTTATCGAACAGGGTCTTCGAAGCAACAACCATAATAATATAGAAGAAAATATAAAACGTATGTAATCGAAATAACGGCTTTTGGTAATTTTCTAAGAACAACCCATTATAAAATGGTTTCCTTTTCGAAAAATAGAATATCAATCCTGAGCTTATGATAAAGATAAGCAACAGGGGAATTGCCCAGCGCTCCCTGCCAGTGACTAGATTTGCCGGTAGAAACCAGGTAACAAGGGTATTGACCATGGAATACAGGTTTTTTATAGTAAGGGGAACCCACTGTAATGAGCGGTTATTTATCAGACCGCTTTCAAAATAATTTTTAACCGTCCATAGAACAATGGGAATTAAGCCAATCAAGGAGTACACCCCCAAATCAGACCATTTCCGACGCAAATTCGTATAAGGTTTCGAGAGGATAATGATCCAGGCTGCCGGTAATAGTGCTAACCCAACATATCGGGTTAGTATCGCCAAGCTAATTGACAGCGCCGAAGCAATCAGCCAGGCTTTATTTGAGCTTTCTAAATATTTATCCAACCAATAATAGGACAGTAAACTAAAGAAAATGAATAATGGTTCGCTTAATACCCAGGTATGGGCTTCACTCAAAACGACCGAAAAAGTAATTAGAAAAGCACCAATAAGTGAAAATCCAATCGAATGAGATATCTTTTTTATACTAAGGCCAATCAAACCAATATTTAATGCAAATAATGCTGCATTCATAAACCGAGCAGCGACAAGCGCATCGATTCCAGCCCTCTCGAAGATGGCCAGAATTACCGAAAATAACGGCGGGTATTGAGTCAACGGAATAATATGGCTGGGATCATCCCCAAAGCCCAATCTATTTCCGGCTGCCAGGCTGCGGGCTGAAGCCACATATTGAAATGAATCCGATATCAACCCAGCCCCCCAAACTGTGCAATAGCAAACCAGAAAAAAACCCAATCCGCTAATCAGGGCAAGAGGTAAATAAAAAACGACCTTATCTTGAAACTTGCGCATTTAATCTAATTATTCTATAGCCCCTATAAAAATAACTTATCGTAGTCCACCTTCGGGAATACCTGCAACATTCCCCCCACTGTGGCATCCAAAATCTGCCTGCCGGCTTTCAGATAGGCCTCGTTTGCCATGCGGTAGCCGCGCTCGGAAGTCTCCAGATCAGGTAATTGCCAGCGAAATCCTTTTCCAAAATAATTTTTATCGAAATGATCCGGGTCATCGCCTTGCGATACCACAGTGGTATTGGGCTTTCCCTGGGTCGAAAAATTATGATCCACACCAATCAATATCGCGGTTTGGAAACCTAGAAAATAAGCCAGTTGCAAAGCAACATAAGTGACCGTAGCGCCTTCCCACATTCGACCCCGGGCATCTTCAGCAAATTTAGGACCGGTATATGTGGTGTGCAGAAAAATCGTCTGGTCGTTAGGGTGAAGAGCTATACCGGCTTCGTTTTTACGGAAAGCATAACGTGAACGCCATGAAAGAAAGCACGGTATAGGCAGGCATAATATATCTGCCAAACACTGTTCGATAACCAGGCTATTTACCGATACATAGTAAGATGTAGTAAAACCAAGCTCATCGAACAGCAGATAAATACGGTTCATGCCAAAGGTATATTCATGGCGCAGCCGAGATAAATCCGTCTGCTTAAGGCTGGGCCCATTGCCGATAATAAAACAACGCTGGCCCCGCTGGGAGTCTTTTAATTCGGTAAGCCGCTCGATACTGGCTCTCCGCCAGGGATGGAAAGTGGCGCTAGGCCATTGCGCCGCACGGGTCAATCCGTACCAGGTACGGCGGGTAATTTCTCTTAGCGGCGCAGGCATAATCTTTTTGATTGGTTTCATCAGTGATTTCATTCGGTGCTCAACCGGGCAGTAGCACCTCCATCGATGACTAAAGCCTGCCCGGTCATAAATGAGGATTGTGTTTCATCGGCTAAGAAGTAAATGGCATGGGCAATTTCTTCCGGTCTGCCGATGCGCCCATTGACCGTTTTTCGTGCCAGGTTGTCCAGACGTTCTGTTATATTTCCTCCACTGAGGTGGCCTCGGTTCAACCCAGCCCGCAGCATAGGGGTATCCACTGCCCCCGGTAATACAGCGTTTACCCGTATATTGTCCGGAGCGAATTCGATGGCCATAGCCCGCGTAAGCGCCAATAACCCACCCTTGCTGGCTGCATAAGCTGCAATATTAGCCGAAGTTGCAATAGCATGCACCGAGGACACGTTGACGATTACCCCCCCTCCCGCTGTTTTAAATAAAGGATGCGCCAGCTTTACCGCTAAAAACACCGAGCTCAAGTTCGAAGCAATCACGGTATTCCATTCTTCGATAGATGTTTCCAGCAGAGGTTTGGAAACCTGGACCGCCGCGTTATTCACCAACACATTGAGTCGATCGGTAAACGCACGCGCCTGCGAAAATATGGCTTCTATATTATCTGCAATGGAAACATCCGATTGGATGAATAACCCATTGGTGGGAAAGTCATCGCCAAATTCTGCACGGTCGACCCCGATCACCCGCCAAGCAGATCGAGAAAAAAGGGCTACGGTCGCTCTTCCAATACCCCCTGCGGCTCCGGTAATTAGAACGGTTCGTTGTGATTTCGCTGATTGGTCCATTATATTTGTCCCTTGAATGGAATGCCTAATCCATCCAATAAATTTTTAATCGTGTTCCAATGCACTCGCTCCCAACCAGAAGGGCTGGAATTGGCATTATGCGGCGCCAACATGACGTTATCCATCTTGAGCAAGGGACTGTCCAAAGGTAGAGGTTCCTTTTCATAGACATCCAAAGCTGCTCCGGCTATTTTGCCAGTTTGGAGTGCCTCGATCAATGCCGGTTCGTCAACAATGGCACCGCGGGCAATATTGATTAATACAGCCTGCGGCTTCATCAGCCTAAATGTATCCTGGTTCATTAAGTGATAACTGGTAGGATTGAGATCACAATTCAAACTAACAAAATCCGCTTCATGCAACAATTCATCTAAAGAGGTCATCTTCACCCCATTTTCGATGACAAAATCGGGGGCAATCTCGACAATATCATTACCCAAAAGTCGCATCCCGAAGGCTCGCGCTCGGCGCAGCACGGCTTTTCCACAATTGCCCACACCAATCACACCCAGGGTGCATTCGAATAAAGCCCGTCCGGGAATTTTCTGCCAAATCCCGGCTTTCATGTCGCGGTCCATCCAGGGTTGGCGGCGGGCAAATGCCAACACATATCCCATAACGGTATCGGCTACCTGCATGGAGAAAGCATTGAGCGTGCGGCAAACCCGAATACCCAATTCGGCAGCCACTTTTTGATCGATGGAATCAATACCCGTCCCCCATTTGGAGATGACTTTCAAGCGCGGGGAGCATGCCCGTAGAACCTTTTCGTTATATTGATCATCGCCGCAAATGGTGCCATCGAACTGGCCGGCATATGCCATCAGTTGGGCTTCGTCCAAGCGCTCCGTCACATCCGGTGGAACGATCAAATCGATTCCGTAACCTTCCAGGATGGGGCGAAAACGTGGTAAGGATGGAATCATATAAGGGGCAGAAAACAGCACAGTAGGCATAAACAAACTCCAAACAATCCGCTATCAGCTTCGGTGAAATTTCCGCTGACAGTGGTCGGTTAATCGTCAATGATTTTCGCTTCGCTAGGTTCTCTTTTTTTCGCGCTGCGTTAGCAGCAGCTCGACAATCTGGAAATCCAGTTCGTTATCGATATCCCAGGCTTCAGCCGGATCGATTTCGAACAACTTGGGGCGTTCACCTAAGCGGTTGCGTCTCGCTAACAAGGTTTGGCGGGTGAAAATATAGATACACGAATTTTCCTCGAAAACGGGGGGAAGATCCTGGGTTTGCAGCAGCACGGCTGGGTTGTGGTTGATCGCCCGTCCCAATTGGTCCCAGAACCTGACCTGCCGGCGGGTAACACCAAAAAGAGAATCATAAACCGGGTAGCTGGCTAAAAATGTCTGCACCGCTCTGGAAATCGTTTCAGCACTCAAAAGCGGATTGGTACTATGGGTTTGCAGGTAAAAATCCGCCTCTACCTGCGAGGTATCATATGCCAGAATCTCGTTCATGGAAATGGTGTCCGCACACAAGGAGCGAGGGCGCTCGATTACCTGCACTGTGGGAAAATCCTTGCGCAGCAAATCCATGATTTGCTTGCTATCGGTATCGATCCAAATTTCATGAATTTCCGGGCAAGCCTGCAGATTATTAACGATATGGTAGAAAAGCGGCTTACCTGCCAGAGGACGGTAATTTTTCCCCGCTACGCGCTGAGAATGATGACGCATGGGTACAAGAGCAACGATCTTGGTCATGGTGTTCCCTATCGAAGGGCTGCTTTCCAAACTGCCTCAAATGAATATTCGAATCGTTGATTTGCGGTAGGATTTTCTTCGCTTACAATTTCTGTCAGAGAATTAAGCGCTTTTTGAGCGATTCTCGACCGTTCATTTATTCTTTCCATAATATTCCCTCTTGAAAAATCCTTTCTTTGAAACTCGCGTCTGCATCTGAAAGATCAACTAAATCTACCGGGAAAAGAGAATGGCTTTCTTCCAGCATGTCTCGAATTTCACTGAGTAATCCAACTGATAAAGATTCCAAAGGTAGCATTGCTTATCCACCTTTACTGGTTTATACATCCATATTCTCGCTTTATTTCACACATCTCACACATCGGAGTGTTGTTCTATTTCAGTCTCATTATACTGGATTGGAGCGACCTGTCGGGGTGATTCTTGCTGTTCCAGCCTCACCTTAGTCGGGTAATAAAAGGTTTGACGCAATTTCGCCGTCAACGGGCCGGTTTGTCGGTACCCCTGATAAGTAC
>JBDKUB010000449.1:0-6583 GCA_039679915.1 Anaerolineaceae bacterium | reverse complement strand
TCGAGCAGATTCTCCAAAATATCTCCCTCCGCCATAATCTTGGTGGTTATTTTATATTATGATTTTATCATGTGGTGAGAGTAAGGATGAAAAAAGGATGTACAGGATGTTTTTAAACTCCATTTCTAAAATCGGTTTATCCTGCCCATCCGGCTTGTCTTTTTTATCCTGTTATATTTATCAGGATAGATAGGATGTTCAGGATGCACAGGATGTTTTTATACTCCATATCTAAAATCGCATTATCCTGCCCATCCGGCTTATCCTGTGTATCCTGTTATATTTATCAAGATAGACAGGATGTTCAGGATGTACAGGATATTTTTATTACTACATATCAAAAATTTTTTATCCTGCTCATCCTGTTTATCCTGTTAAAAAAACAGGATAGACAGGATTTTCGGGATGCACAAAATTGCTGCTCAATTTCATCGCTCATAATCAAACAATACATATCCAAATCTATTCTATAGATTCGTGATAAACTAAAAACAAGTTTAAAAATGGATACTTTATGGAATCGATATGCGTATACTGCGGCTCTTCCGATAAAATACCAGAAATATATTATCAAGCTGCCACCGATCTGGCTAAAACGATTGCCCGTCGTGGATTACGCCTGATTTATGGCGCCGGCAGTACAGGATTAATGGGTGCTTTAGCAGATGCTACCTTACAAGAAGGGGGTGAAGTGATAGGCGTCATTCCCCATTATTTCAACACCCCCATTTTGGCACATCCTAACCTGACTCAACTGGAAATCGTCGATACACTCCATCAACGCAAAGCGCGCATGGTCGAGCTGGCAGATGCTTTTATTGCCCTACCCGGCGGCTTCGGCACACTTGAAGAAATCTTCGAAGTGCTCACCTGGGCGCAGATCGGATTGCATCGAAAACCAATAGGGCTGCTCAACACATCCGGGTATTACAATTTGCTGGTATCGATGATCGAGAAAGCCCAACAAGAAGGATTTATTTACGACGAACATCGTGCTTTGTTCTACGTGGAAGAGCAACCGGCTGATTTATTGGTCGCCTTACAAAATCATCTGCCACCTGGTGGGTTGGAACGCTGGATGACCAGAGAAAAATGATTTAAACCTTAGTGTTAGAAGAAATACGGGAGAAATCCATGCCACTATGCGATGTTTGCAATAAAAAATTAGACGATGACGAAGGGTATCTGTTGACCACCGCCGAGATTACTGCCAGTAAACTATCCTGGAAATGCTTCCTAGAGAGAACGATAAGCGACATGCCGGAAGTTTTGCACAATCCGAATTTGCTTTCGCGGGCTGTATTTGCGCGTGCATCTTCCGACAGCCCATGGCAGGTCTGCGAACAATGCTCAACCATGTTCGAATTTAATCGTAAGCATGCCCATACCGAATGGCTGCACTTCCGCCAAACCGGAGAACCTTCGGAAGGCTTCGCGGTCTGCAAACTGAGTTTCCAAGGTCGCGATATAATCGCCGACCCCCTAGATAAGTCAGCCTGGGATAACATGCTGGAAGCGGTAAGTGCCGCTATGCGCGAAATCAGGCAAGAGTTATCAATGCCACCAACAGAAGATGCATAGGCGACTATTTATACATCTTTCGATATAAAAAAATAAAGCTATAATATTTGAGAAGCGATGTTTTTTCTCAAAATTATCCATATACATAATATCAACGAAGGAATACTTATAGATATTCAGCGATAAAAGACTGTGAACAGGAGGTTATTATGGTGAAATCCGGCTTGATTTTAGGCTTAGTGGCTCTGATTATTACTGCCTTGGTAACATTGATCCTTCCCATTTGTACCCCTATCCTGGCCATTATTATTGGTTTTTTCGCCGGATACCTGGCTGGAGTATTCGATAAGCCCATCAACGATGGTCAATCGGCAAAAATTGGTGCCATTGCCGGCGCAATTAGTGGTGTTGGTGCCATTTTAGGACAAATCATCGGGGCAGCTATTAACGCAAGTGTCATAGGTCCAGAAGGCGTCATGGAAATAATGCGCCAATTCGACATCCCGGTCAGCAGCGATATCTTGAATCTTTATACACCCATGGTCTATGGCAGCGCTATCTGCATTGGTTTGGTTAACGTTCTGCTTATGGCAGGATTGGGCACACTGGGCGGGTTATTATGGCATCAAATTAGCGGGAAAAAGAGCCAGCCGGTGGTGTAAATTTCGCTGCCCTTGCTTAATCAGACTAACGGGTTTCGGTCACCTTATGCAGGGCACGGGGATGATCGGGATCCAAGTCTCGTACGCCTGCTAAATTCATGGCAAAAAGTTGTCCTGGGATGATCGCGATCAGCGGAGATAACCATTCGGGCACAGACACGGGCAAGCGGAGCGGAATGCGGGTTTGCTTAAGGATCGAGTCATCATCGCTGATGGCAATCACCTCTGCCTGACGTTCGTGCAATATTCGGATAAAATCTTTCATCTCGTCGATCATCGCGCCGCTGGGTGCAATGACAATGATAGGGAATCCCGGTTCGATCATAGCCAGGGGTCCATGTAAGAAATCGGCGCTGCTGTAAGACTCAACCACGGTATAGGTCAATTCTTTCATTTTTAGCGCCAATTCGAAAGCTGTAGCATAGTTATAACCGCGCCCGATCACCACACAAGTCTGCATATATCGGTATCGTTCGGCTATTCGGGCAATATCGTTATTCATACCCAGTGTCTTTGCAATGACCTGGGGCACCTGGCGTAAAGTTGAAAGCATGCTTTCATCTTCCGCCAAAGTGGCACTGAGTAGGGCAATGGAAGCCAGTTCAGCGGTGTATGTTTTGGTCGCTGCAACGGATTGTTCCAACCCTGCCCGTAAGTTAATCACATAATCTGCAGATTGCCCAAGGTCAGATTCGGGGAAATTGGTGATAGCAGCGGTTAACACACCCTGGCGTTGAGCTTCGGCTAAAACAGCCACAATATCGGGACTTTTCCCACTTTGGCTAATGCCAAGCACCAAAGCATTACCAAAACGCGGGGCTCGGTGGTAAATGGTATACAGGCTGGGCGTTGCCAACGCGACGCATAATTCATTGACTGCTCCGAAAAGATAATTGGCATAGCGGGCAGCGTTGTCGCTGGTGCCGCGAGCTGCAATGACCACATGGGTAACTTGCCGATCTTGCACAGCCTTTGCCAACTGGCGGATGGCTTCCGTCTCTTCGGATATCAAGCAGTCGAGTGTTTGAGGTTGCTGATGAATTTCTTGGAATAAATAGGATTGGGTGATGTTCATTTTTAATCCTTTATTGATTGGGAAATCTGATTTGCCTCTCCATTTGATTCATGTTAAATATTTCTCCACCTGAGCTTGGTCATAAGGCACATGGCGGGTGGGACAATTTTCACGAGGGCATAAAGCACAGGATTCGAAATCCTGAACAACCGAAAAACACAACCCAGAAACCGATTTAGCAGGCAGCATCAGCATATTTTCGGTGAGCCTTACCCCAATGGCTGCTTGTGGATCGCCCAGCAAGGAGAACAATTCTCTCTGCTGGGTAATCGGCCAATCTGCCAAAGAGCCTGGGTGCATACTTGAAGTTCGACCCAATTTAAAACGTTGCCGCAAATGCTCATCCAATAAACTGATGGCTTGCCGCAGCACATATTCCATGGGTGCATCTGCCCAATAACGCCACAATAAATCTTCATAAGAATGCCCCCACTTGTCCAATTCCAAACCGCAGGTAACCAGGTAAGCAATCGCCCGGTGAGTCTGTGCCAGGTTGCGGCTGAGCACTCGGCTGGTAAACGAGATACCATCTATAACCACATGCTGATCATCGAGCGAATCGATGAATGCTAATTTAAAATAAGCTTTCGGACGGGCTATAGCTTGTGCTTCCTGCGCCATGACTTCGATCTGGTGGACATGGGAGCTGTTCGACTTAATGTGCAGGGATTTCATCAGGGCAGGTAAGTCGACTTTGAAAGGGATATTATCGAGAATAATCGATTCGAGCATATTGACACGACTATAAAACTGCTGTACAATGAAGTCAATAGAACAAGTGTTCTATATTGGATGGTCGTATGATAATTTTTAGAAAACGGCTGCAACACCTCTTCAAACCTGTGCCGGCTGAAAACCGGGTATACGGTTTCGATGATGCCACAGTGCGCACGGTGCAGGCATTGGCGCAAAAGGAAGGACGCACTTTCGAACAGATGCTTTCCGACCTGCTCTCTGCGGCAATCGGTTGGCGACTATCCGTCGAAGAGACGCGTCAGCTCTGGCAGCGTCTCACCCCGCGCGAGCAGCAAGTAGCGGCGCTTCTCAGCCAAGGGTACACCAACCGCCAGATTGCCGAGAAGCTGGTCATTTCTCCCGAGACCGCCAAGACGCATGTGCGCAACGCAGTACACAAGTTTGGCCTGCGTGACCGCAGCCAGCTCTACCAGACTCTGGCAGGCTGGGAATTCGAAGGCTTTGAATAGCGCCTCATCACGGTTCTTCCGGCATGAAAATACGCACCCCATCCCGTTCATCGATTACATAAGCATGGGCAGGGTAGCGCAATACGATGCGGGTAATCCATAAATCACCTATTGCCCCGGCGGCATTGAATGAGCCGCAAATGATCAGCAGTGTTGCCAGATTCGCCGAGATTGGCATCGCCAAAACGACCAGCACGATCAAACTAAGCACGAGAAGAGGTGCCAAAGCCACTTTTAGATAATCATTGCGCCGAAAAGCGAAGCCGGCAGCGGTCGCATAGAACATCAATCCGCTCCACAGTACGCCATATTTGGGTTTAGCACCATAACGGCGCATCGTTATGCCATGTATCAGCTCATGCAGCACCACCGTCACTGCTACGCCAGCCAGAATTGCCAGAGCCCAGTTCACTACGACAAAGGTTTGTGCGCCGGCAGCAGGGACAGCACCATTGGTTGTTATAAAATTCCGAATGTTATTCCACGCAATCTTCCACAGCATGAATATTCCCACACAAATTGGCAGCCAGGGGATAGCAAGCAGATTCAACAGTACTAATTGTTTGTTGCTTTGGGTGATCTTCCAATCCAGTACTTGATGGTAATTTTCAGGGATACTGCCGGGAGTGATCTTGTCTGTTGAAGTGGTCATTTGGACTCCGTTTTCATTTCATCTTCTTCTCATCTATTCCGTGTATAATGTCACTGGGCAGGTACGCCCGCTGGCGCACAGAATATGCGCCGGGCAAATCTTTTGCTCTTTCAAGGAGTAACTCATGAGGAATAAAATCCTTAATAACCGCATCTTCACCATTATACTGACTTGCACTTTGCTTCTATCGCAAATGGCTTTCATGATGCCGACAATTTCGGCAAAAACACAACAACAGGGTTCACCGGTGGAGATTACATCCTGGTACACTCATAATTGGAACATGATCAATTCCCTTTACTCCTGCCGGGAAAGCGGCAGCGGCTGCTGGGTAGCTCAAGATTATCACGTTTCAGCCTGGCTGATGAGTGCACAAAGTGTGATGATCGACTCCTCCTGGAAGGAACCACAGCTCATGTTCTGGACCAAGTATATGTCCGACCGCAGGGTGAATTTCACTTACGTCGAAGTCCAGGTGGAAGGCGAAACTTCATGGGATCGTATTAAATACTTTGGCGGTACGAATAAATATTGGCATCAAGAATCCATTGACCTTTCCGAATACAGCGGTAAAAAAATATTCATCAAATTCCAATATGAACCGAATGTGCGCGTCAACAGTGAAGATGGTCGAGGCAGAACTTATCGCTCATTAAATCCCTATAATTGGCAGCTTTTCTACGTTCAAGGTGTAACGGTCGGACCGAAATCATAAACATTTAGAGATTACAGTTGGCAGCTAAAAGCCCGACCAACAAACTGGATTTTTCTATACAAATTACCCGGATACCTTATAAATTTACGGCGTCCGCTCGATGAATTCTTTCAGCGCCTCCTGAGCTTGACGGTTGATCATCTCGTAATTCTTTGCCTCTAAATTGATCTTCTCGGATTCAAGACGGTCATTGACGATTTTCAATAAGGCACGGGTGAAGTGTCGACCCACTTTACCCACCTCCCGAATCAGCCAATCTGCTGATCCAATTGCAGGTAAAGGTTCGTTTTCGGGTAGAGGGCGCTTGAGCACGGGAGGAATAAACCGCTGGAGAGTACGCGCCCCTGGTGAATCGACGATAACGCAAGTTTCATACAACCGGATTAAGCGATTTTTTTCGAAGACGGGCACGAACTGCATCTCGGAACGCTCCGGGAGAGGCTGCGTCGATTGCCAGGTGGCTTTTTTCTGGCTGCGCAGGTGTTCCCAATTCTTATCCAAAAGACGCAATGCCGCGACGTTATCCTTATAAAATTCTTGTGCGAGTTTTCTTTCCTCCATTTTATCCTTCAACACCTTAGTGATTTCCCCTTGAATGCGATCCAATTCCAACAAAGCTGGAATGCCATAGCTTTCGCAACCCTGAGGTACGGTGTTTATCGAAAGTAAGCCTTTAATGGTAGCTTGAATCACATCTGGAAGATTTTGAATATATTCCACATGCGGTTTTACAATATCTCGCAGCAACTCCAA
>JBDKUB010000032.1:0-2092 GCA_039679915.1 Anaerolineaceae bacterium | reverse complement strand
TAAAAGCAGCCTTTGGCGGAGGGGCTGCTAAAGTGGTCGATGCCGGAATCGATTCGGGTGGTGGCAGTTCATCCGACAATGATACATCATCGCCTATTGTTATTCCAGGAATTCCCAAAGAGCCAGCTACATCCGTGGAAGTAGCAGACCGATTAACCGACATGCTGGCTCTATCCGGTTTAGGCGGTGAAGTAAGCGTTCAAAACAACATCGAAGGCGTACTCATCTCGCTAAGCGAAAAATTAACCTTCATCCCTGGCACCTCTCAATTACAACATGATGCTTACCCAATTCTGGATACGATTGCCAATATGCTCAAACCGCTGGAAAACGAAATTCGCATCATCGGATACACCGATAACACCCCCCCTAAAGAAAAACAATATCAATCCAATTGGGAATTATCCACGGCTAGAGCGGTTAATATTGCTTATTATCTCGAAAAGAAAGGTGTCAATCCCCAACGCATTCTAGTCGCAGGCCGGGGAGAATATAAGCCGATTTTTGCCAATGATACTCCGGAGCACCGCGCCTTGAACAGCCGGGCAGAAATTATTATCGTTTATTCTGTTTCAACTGATGTGATCGATGTTAATCTAAACATCGTTCCGTAATATTCAGGAGTGCTATTATCACCATGAAAAATATTCTGAAACTTTTACCAAAAATATTAATGATCTTTGGGGGAACTGTACTGGTGGGAATAAATCTCCTCATGGCATATATTATGTTTGCCCCTGATGATTTCCCCAAACCCTTTTACCTCATGTATGCCGGAGAATCCATCCCCCCCGCAGCGGCAGGTGTCTTACCAGAAGATACTAACCTTTTACCCGGTAACGCCCAAGCAGCAGATGTCACACCAGAAGTCGAACCGACCCCGGTGCTGCAAAGAGGTCAAGGTTTTATGGTCGACACAGGCACTAAGATCATCAACCTTGTCGATCAAACAGGCAGAAAATACCTGCGAGTGGGAGTCGTTTTAGAATTTGCTCCCCCGGATCCAGCCTATTTTTCCATGGTGGAAGAAGAGAAAGCTGCCTATTTAACGACATTCAATGAAAATATGGAATTAAAACTACCGGTAATCAACGACATCATCATTACCCTTCTATCAAGCCAGACCTTCGAATCGGTTTACACCGCGGAGGGTAAAGAAATGCTTCGACAAAAAATTCAAGAACAGATCAACAAACAGCTACCTGAATATAATGTCATCTTTGTCTATTTCACAGAATTCGTCGTCCAATAAATGGATTTCAGGGAATTTTGTGGAATATATAAGCTAATCAAGGATTTAAGGCATGTTATCGCAATCGGAAATTGACGCACTATTATCTGGCTCGATTGAGATTGAAGGATCAGACGCCGAGGGCAGCGTCAACCTGGCGGAGTTAATGGAGCAGCCAGCCACCAAACCCAAGGTGGTGGAGACCGCCAAACAGGTTAGACCGTATAATTTCTGGTCGCCAGATCATTTTTCGAAAGATCAAATGCGGGCAGTCGAGCTAGTCCATGAGGATTTAGCGGAAAGATTGACCAGTTCATTACCTACCTTTGTGCGCACCAATCTGCGCCCGCGAGTAGTCCATACCGAACAAGGCCGGTTTCACGATTTTCTAAAAGACGCCCCATCCGATTGTTTATTCCACATGATCTCACTGGCACCCCTTCCGGGAAATATGGTGATGACCATTAGCCCGGAAATCAGTTACGTCATCCTGGAACAACGTTTAGGTGGACAAAGCTCCGGACAAAGTAAATCACGTCAATTGACCGAAATAGACCAATTCTTACTAAGAGGTTTGGTCGAGCACATGCTCAATGATATTAAAGCCTCTTGGAGTAAAGTGGTAGCCGTAGAACCCAGCTTAGAAGACAGTACTGTTAACCAGCACTGGGTCCAGATGGTGATGGGCAATGAGCGCATGATGTTGATTACATTGGAAATGACCTTGCAGGGGGTTACCGGGAATATGAATGTCTATATCCCGTTTAATATGTTAAAGCCTATCGCTTCCGTTTTGAAACCTCATATCTTCTTCACCGGAAGAAAAGAACGTGTAACAGATTATGCATCACGGAATTATTT
>JBDKUB010000217.1:0-2180 GCA_039679915.1 Anaerolineaceae bacterium | reverse complement strand
GAATTAGAAACCAATCGGTCGATAATTGCCGCTTATAGTGATGCCTTACAAGTTGTACTCGAAGAGGCTGGCGAGAAAATTAAAGTCGTCTCAAAAGAAGTTTTTTACTCTATGGATTTCTCCCCGGAATTATTGCTGGTGCGCAACTATATTCCCAATTTATGTCTGATGTTTAGACGGGATGCCCTTGATCTAACCGGCTTGTTCGATGAACAAATGCCGGCGTTGGAAGATTGGGAATGGTTGATTCGGCTTTCCAAGGTTGGACCGTTCTGTCACATCCCCGTAGTTACATCGGAATATGGGGTAAGGCAGCGTGAGAAAAGCCGCAATATTCTAGCTGTTTCAGATATTGCTTCATTGTATAGGAAAATATACGAAACCCATCCGGCATATTCATCCAAACAGGTGCAAGAAGCCCGCAAGATGTATTATCGAACAATGACCGGTCAAACCCTAGATATGCTTGAACCTCAAGAACCAAAACCGGTTATCCCCTCGAATGGCAGGGCTATTGAGACTTTACAATTGTTATTAGATTCGGACGATTTGGCGGAAGCGTTAACCCGCTATGAAGATCGCCTGGATTCTGAGCTATTGGCGCTGGTGCAGGAAAACATGAAAACTGCCCGCGCAGACAGAAACCTTGAATTGGCAGAAGGATTATCCGCTCTGGCGGATTACATCGACGAACTGCTGAAACAAAGTTGATTATTTTGTGTAAGTTTCGCCACCTTATAGAATGATATAAGGGATTGACTTTTATCATTTAGCATCTCTTTACGCGAGTTTCATCGATGCTTTACAGACGAAATATTGCATAACGGTTAAAGTTAGGGGAGATTTAATTGAGAGCAAGGATGATGACGATTTCTATTGATACAGTCCAAACTACGAACCTGAACGCATTGAAGAAACAGGGTTGTATGTTGTTGAATGCCAATCAAGTAGAAGCGGCGATTCAAATTTACCTGCGTATCTTACGGGAATATCCCGATGATATCGAGGCATATTTATTTTTGGGGGATTGCTATTTGAATAACGACGATCTAGATGCCGCGCTTCTACTTTATCAGCAAGCATTGGAACACGCTCCAGATGACGAGAAGGTTTTGCAAAAGATACATAAAGTCGATGAAATGAAAAATCGGAACAAGATTTCCAATGAAAATATTGGAGGTCTTTCGCAATTATCGGAATCGACGATACCCACGAACCCTCAAGAAATTGCCGAAATATTACAAAAGATCACTAACCAGGAATTGCCTATTACGGAAGAAGAGGTCATGCGAGCGGCTCAATTGCTGGATGAAATCATTCATAGCGCTTCCCCGGCTCAATTGGTCGCTCAAAGGTTGGACGAAATAGATGATCTATTACCTGCGTTGCTTGAATTGAACATACGTCAAGCGCGAGCTGATCATCGTTATGACCTGGTCGAAGGTTTACAAAATTTACTGAAGAATATTATTCTTCAGAGGGAACACGATGTTGCTCATTTGCATAAACCCCCTCAGATTTCCATAAAGAAGCCACTTGTGACACAAGAATTACGCATTCGTTTCATCGGTTCGCAAGCTGGAGGGACGAGTCGGAGAATGATGCTGCTCAGGCAAAGTTTGAAAGAAGCGGGTTGTCAAATTACCATTACGGATGAAAAACAACCTCGACCCATGGATCAATTTGATGTGGTTATCGCTCAAAATCCACATAGTGAAACCTGGATGATGGAATTGTTAGCCGAAGCGCATGGGGCTAAAGTGCCGATACTATTATTGGTCGATAGTGATTTGGAACAAATGCCGGTGAACCATCCCGATTATGAAACCATAGGGTTAGGGACTCCCCTTCAATCAAAAGCTTATGCGGCTGCGCTTCTCTTAGCCGATGCAATCTGTGTACCTGGAGAAGTTCTGGGGAACAATCTAAGGGCTACCGGTTATCCAACGCATATCATCCCTGATGCCTGGCCGGATAACGATAAACTCTGGAAGAAATCTGGCTCGAACCATTCGATGCTGAACCTGGGTTGGGTGGGTACACCTGGTCAGGTTGAAGATGTTTTTTCAATTCGCAGAATGGTCGTAAGAGTCATGCGAGAATTCCCTCATGTATGCATGGTGATTGGTGGAGATCCAGAGGTATATCGTCTTTTCGATACACTTCCCGAAGCACGCCGA
>JBDKUB010000066.1:0-4534 GCA_039679915.1 Anaerolineaceae bacterium | reverse complement strand
TAAAAAATGGAATATCTAGATCGAATCTTTTGATGACCGCACCTGTGGGTGCGTTGAACATCAAATTCGTGGTCAATATCACATCGGGTTTGTAAGCAAAAATCAGCCGTTTGATATTTCTATATAGGGCGAGGGTTAAAGAATTTTCAATCAGCAAGCTGGCTCGTCTCGAATCGCTGATTCGATAGGAAAATTTATACAATTTGTAATGGTTGCGAACGAGCTTGTCGTAATTATTTTCAATGCCGCGAATAAACATAGGTGAAGGGAGATCGATGAGTGGATTGATCAACGAAATCATCGTCTCTTCTGGGTGCAATTCACGCAAAGCTTTTACGACCGCATTAGCAGCACTGCGGTGACCGAAGCCGGAATCACTGGTAAAAATTAGAAAGCGTTTGTGGAAGCTCGAATTGGACATCGATATCAAAGGCTTGAGAAGATTTTTCCCTAATATGGTTCAACAACTTGCGAATCCGTGGACGGTTATACCTTTGAGTGATGATGGGCACCAAATTATTCGCGACCGCATAAACCACCATCCACCAGCCGATTTGAGCGCTGTTCCAAAGGAAGAACAGAAAGCCCGGCAGGATCATCATCCAATGGCAGAATTCTGCCCGGCAACTCTCTTTCAACCAGTGCTCCAAATATTCTCGGCTATAACATGGAAGATTTCTTATCTTGAACGTATTAGCGTATAAACTCGCCCCGCTGGGGATGAATTTCTTCCAAGATTTCACACGAAATAATTTTTGATAGATTTCTCCCTCTTTTTCCCACCGCTTCGATAAATAGAACGGCCGCTGGGCATTAAAACGTGACACCGGTATTCTCGAACAATAATATCCAATGCTTAAATGGAAGAATATCCAGGCTAACACATCCATTACCACAGTACCAAAATCCGAAAGAAAAATGATTTGCATGGATAATCTACTCCATTAAGCTTCTGTGAAAAACCTCGAAATTACTGATATAGTTCGGAAGAATGGTAATCAGAAAATAAATAACCGAGCAAACCTAATCTTTGATAAACTAATATCTTCCGATTGTTCCACTATTAGCATATCGAAAAAAAGCATGGATGTCGTGAACCAGAAGTATTAAGTTGGTGCTATTTGTGGGGAATAAGGAAGGTTAATGTATCCACCCGTGTTGTCGCGCTACGGCGATAGCCTGGGTGCGGGTGGTTACACCCAATTTCATGAAAATATTGTTAAGATGGCGCTTGACAGTATTGACGGAAAGAAATAAAGCCTGAGCAATCTCATTATTCGTTCGACCTTGAGCCACCAGGCGAAGCACCTCTGCTTCTCGAGCGGTCAATAATTCGATGATGGCGTTATCTTCTGATTCGGTTCTATCAGATTTAACCGCTTGACCTTTAGGAATATCATTACGACTAAAGCGGAATAGCAGGTCGGAAACGAAATAGCGGCTGGGTAAATCTTCTTTGGTTTTAGTTTGTTTTATATGGGCAAGGTAACGATTTAGCAGGCGCGCTACAGGAATGCCTTCATCGATAAAAGTTTGCCGAATTTCTTCTGGTTCGGCAAGTGCCAAGGCTTTTTCTATGGCAGAGAGCATCTCGGTTTCTTGATCCAGTTCATGGTATATCATTGCTAGTAAAATGGTAACTTCAATCAATTGTTGAGTTAAACCCGTTTTGGTTAATACCGGAATTAATCCATTTAGAATTTCGAGAGCCAGGCTGTATTTTTCTGGGTTGTTCGATTGTCTTCCTGCTACTAGATAGTAACGAGCCAGCAGTATTTGAGTCGGTGTTTTGACCACAAAGGGAAATTGATCCAATATTTTTTTGTAATCTTTCCCGAGCAGCTTATATTTGATGGCCCACTTCTTTGCGGGTGAAATTATCCCGCGTAAGAGACTCAATTTCGCCTCGTGGATATCAATGATCAAGTCATCAAGCCGCCCTTGACTGATATCTGCCATTTGCCTAGCCAGGTAGAGTTCTTCTTTCGACTTCCTGAAATTGCCCTGGCAATGGAATAAATGGGCAAGCCGTAAATGCGAATCGAGCTCACTGAGAGCAGGCATCCAGCTTAAGGACAGCTCACTTCCTTTTTGCAAAAATTGGCTGGCTTCGGTGAGTTGATTGCGAGTTAGATATATTTCGCCCATTTCTTTATATAAGAAGCTTTCAATGCCAGAATCTTTATGCGTTGTCGATGAGACAAGGGAAAGCGATTGCTGGAAAATGATCATCGCCTGACTAAGCTGACCTTTGTCGATTAACAGCTCACCCAGGATAGAGCGAGCCACCATCATAACCAGCCAGTTGCCAGATTCTTGGCTGATGTGTATAGCTTCATGGAGAGTGCTGACCGCTTTATCCAATTCTCCATTGAACGAATATAATATGGCTTGATCCAATAATATAAAGCATTGTACAAAACTATTCTCTTCCGGAAGTAAGCCGAGGGCTTTTTTCGAAAAATCGAATGCTTGGTCAGTATCACCTCGTAAAACTGCCAATGTCGATTGAGCGGCGTAAATCAATCCCCATAGATCGTTTTGTGCAGGCGCATTTTTATTAACTTCCTCCGCTTGGCTTAGCAGGTTTATCGCTTTCTCCATCCAGATTTCACTGGTATTAAGCTCGAATGACATCATTAACCCTAGTGAGTATATAATGCAGAGTATGGGGCTGGTCGATAGAATATCCTCGCTGAGCTTTTTGATCCAACCGGTGAAATCTAACACGACCCGGTTATTTTCTCTGAAGGTGTATTTTTCTAGAAGCTTCAATAAGCGGGTTTCATCCCCGCTGGCAACTGCGTAGGATAATGCCTCTTGAAAGAGAGAATTTTGGTCGCACCACTCACTGGCGCGAGCATTCAACTCGGGAATTTCTTCCGGAAAATTTTCTTTTACCAAATGACGTAATGTTTCTGCAAAAAGCGGATGATAACGAAACCAATGTTCTTCTTTATCGAGGGCAATTAAAAATAAATTGGAATGATAAAGCGAATGGAGTACCTCCTGGCTATTAGAATATTTATCTTTATTATTCAAAACATAATCGCATAAAGGCCCGGTCAGGTTATCCAAAATCGAAGTACGGAGTAAGAAATTTTGCACATCAGTAGGCTGGTGTGACACAACCTCCTCGATCATATAATTCACTGTTAAATTCGAGACTTCTGAAATAGACTGGTCGATTTTAGGTTGAGATTGTTGGTCAATGTATGAAATTGCCAATAATTGTAGCCCGGTAACCCACCCTTCGGTTTGCCGATATAATTGTTCGATTTCAGGCTGAGCCAGGTTCAACTGGATTATTTCATTCAAAAATTCTGCTGCTTCGATTTCGGAAAACATCAAATCCGATTCATTGATTTCCAGTAGCTGGTTGTTTGCGCGCAGACGGGTAAGCGGAAAAGGTGGATCTTGGCGGGTGACAATCACCAAACGGAGATGGTTGGGGAAGTGATCCAGGAGGAATTCCAGCCCTTTGTGAATGCGTGGATTGTGTACAACTTGATAATCATCCAGCACCAAGGTAAAGTCGGTGCTTGCCTGTGTACAGCCGTTGATTAAAATAACTAAAAGAAAATTAAAATATTCTTCCGCATTGCCTTCAGGAGGAAAATCTATGGCATGTTGTTTGATCTCTGGAAAGAAATACTCCAAATGGTGGCGCAGATAGCGGTTCAATGTGGATAAGTGATTATCTTGTTCATCCAGGGTGAGCCAGGCGACAGGTGTTGTGACTTTCTGCGCCCAATCGGCAATCAGCGTGGTTTTTCCATAACCGGGAGGGGAGGAAATTAAAATAAATCCCTGGTTGATTCCCTCATCGATTCGCTTAATCAAGTGCGGACGATGAACCATGCGGGTACGCATGGTCGGGATCATCATCTTGGTGCGGATTAGGGGAAATCCAGAGTATTTTTCCACGTTGTGGTTTTCCTAATATATTGTGACCGGTTACCGATTTATATAATTCTAACCCAAATACGATAAAAATTCTTTCTTCTTTACCGCATTTTGGCAATTTTAATTTCCCCGTACTTGTCCTAATAATTAGATATTGGTTTTTTCTTTGAATTCTAAAGGGTTGGTTTGGAGAAGACCCTAAAGGTTTTCTCACCTTTCTAAAATATTCTTTTACGCGATATCTTTGCGAAAATTAACGATGGTTTGCGATGGAAACCTTTAGGGTCTCAGGTAGCAGAGTCTCTTTCCGCAAAGTTAAAATGTCCCCTTTGAAAGGGACACAAAAGTGGGCGAATTACTAACTAAGAAGACTCTTCCCCTTATAAGATATTCTTTTACGCGATATCTTTGCTAAAATTGACGCTAATTCACTATGGAAACCTTTGGACTTCGTCAGAAAGAAGTCAGCCACAATTCGCCGATGGAGAAGACCCTAAAGGTTTCTCACCTTTCTAAGTTGATCTTTAACGCGGCATCTTTGCGAAAATTGACGCTAATTCACTATGGAAACCTTTAGGGTCTCAGGTAGCAGAGTCTCTTTCCGCAAAGTTAAAATGTCCCCTTTGAA
>JBDKUB010000424.1:0-4399 GCA_039679915.1 Anaerolineaceae bacterium | reverse complement strand
TAATTAGAAACGACACCAAGCCTGGGGTATTAAGCTCCAGGCTTTTTTTATTTCTATTCTCTATTAATCCTTATTTATTGCAATTTATCAAAATTGATAAAAGTTGCAATCATTGATAATTAATACACTATAATTTGCATGGATGAATTGATTGTGATAAACTTATATGCAGTAACACTTGAGTTGCGAGAATAATTAGGAGGATGCCATGTTATACGAAGATCGAATACGCCAGGAAAGAAAAAATATGTCAAAAAGTTTTGCCAAACTGGCAGATTATCTACTCGACTCATACGTCGAAGCTGCTTTTATGACTGCTAGCGAGCTGGCTCATGTTCTTAATTTGGATGCAGCTACCGTCGTCCGCTTCTCGCAACAGTTAGGATATAACGGTTTCCCTGAACTGCAAAGAGAAATCCGGGAACGTGTCAAGGGGGACTTGCTGCTCCGCCCAGTCCAGGCAGAAGTCGAGGATTCTGCCGCGGGCGTTGCTGCAAAAGCGATGCGCGAATTGGTTTTAGCGCTCGAACACACCAGGATCTCCTTGGATACCGAATCTTTAGAAAAATTAGTCGAATTGATGGGCAAAGTTCGCCGTATCGTCATTTTGGCTGAAGGACCCGCCCAACCAACCGCTTATAGCCTTGTTCAATATCTAGAACAAGCAGGGTTTCCAGTCTATATTGCACGCTCTGGTGTAGCAGATTTGGCTCGCACCATTAATACAGCTAGCTCCCAAGATTTGATGCTGGCGATGGAAGTAACCGGGCAATCACCCTATATTACGCGTGCTCTCGAGCAAGCTAAAATTAAAGAAATACCCACCGCAGCTTTAATCGCTTCTGCTTCCCTATCATCAGCTCGTGCAGCCGATATTGTATTATCGGCTCAAGCTCAGACCGATCTCGATGTCGGCATCGTATGTACTGAGGCACTTGTGTTCACTCTAGCGCAGGTCCTCCGCTGGCGCTTTGCCGATCGTTTCGCCGGTACCGAGCAAGCCATTGCAGAACTTTCAACGTTGATACAACGTCCACTCGAATAATCATAAAACCAATCATCAAAGGATAAAACACTATGCAACTACTTCGCTTTCGGGTCGGCGAGGATATCCCTCGCTATGGATGGTTACATCAAAATCAAATCGGGCTTATCGAAGGCAACCCTTTTGGAGAATTTCGTCGATTAGAAGCGACAATTCCCATCGAAAAAGCACGTTTACTTGTTCCTGTTTCACCCAGTAAAATCGTCTGTGTCGGTCGTAATTATGTAGCGCATGCCAAAGAACATCAAGCGGATATCCCAGAATATCCCTTGATTTTCCTGAAGCCGCCTTCTTCTGTAATTGGTCCAAACGAAACCATTATCATACCCCCTCAATCCCAGCAAGTTGAGCACGAAGCAGAATTAGCAATCGTAATTGGAAAAACCGGCAGATGGATTCCCGCTGAACAAGCTACATCGATTGTATATGGGTACACCATCGCTAATGATGTTTCAGCGCGTGATTTACAAAGACGCGATGGACAATGGACCAGAAGTAAAAGTTTCGATACATTTTGTCCGTTAGGTCCTTGGATAGAAACCGACTTTGACCCCTCCGATGCAGTCATCTCATGCTATGTCAACGAGGATATGCGCCAAATGGCATCCACCCGAGACATGATTTTTGGCGTACGCCAGCTCATCGCGTTCATCACCTCCATCATGACTCTGTACCCTGGTGATGTAATCCTGACCGGCACACCGGCCGGAGTGAGCCCTCTCTCTCCTGGAGATATTGTCAAAATAACCATCGAAGGCTTAGGAACACTGCAAAATAATGTTGCACAAGAGAGCAGCCATTAATGTCGATATCTAATGCAACTTTCACTTGACATTCATACTGCAGTCCAAACTACATTAATAATCGTAGTTATTTTTATAGTATTCTTTTTTTGGAGAGGATACCGTTCGCTGCGCGCGGCACGCAAACTGCCGTTTTTTCGATTACGTAGAGATCGCACAGTATTAGGTTGGCGTCTCATACTGATATCCATCGGGTTGATCTTTGTCGCTTTATTCCTTAAATATCAAGCTGAACCGATTATTTATAAGTTCTATCCACCTACTGCAACAATTACATTTACACCTACGGTTACATTAACCCCTACCATCAGCTTAACCCCCTCGATTACACTCAGCCCAACGATTACCCTCACCCCATTGGAAAGCAACACGCCGACTATAACTACCACGCCTTATGTACCACTGGCACTTGCAGAGAATTTTCAGGGCAGTGTGACACCCAATCCTGATGCTCGTTTTAGTGAATTGACTTTTACTCAGGGCATCGACGCAATGTACCGGCCAATTGCCCCAGGCACATCCTTCAAGAATCCGGTCGGGCACCTCTATGCTGTATTTACATATGATCAAATGTTGGATGGTTCCCAATGGTCTGCGCTTTGGTTTCGTAATGGAGAGTTAGTTTATTATGAAACCAAAGTATGGGATGGAGGCACCGGTGGTTTTGGATATACCGATTGGAATCCCGATCCACAGGAATGGAAGCCGGGAAATTATGAAGTCCAAATTTTTAATGGGATGATTTGGAAAATATCCGGCTTTTTTACCGTCGAGGGTGAACCGCCAACCCCTGCCCCTTCATCGACCCCGACGGATACCCCAACCGCAACAAAAACACCCACACCTACCCGTACTCCTTGGCCAACAAAAACTCCTATCCCCACCAAGACAACGCGACCTACACGCACATCTTCCCCCCTCCCCACGAAAACCTCGACACGCATCCCTTATTCGAGTCCAACCATAACACCCACGCGGACGCTCTGGCCTACTAAACCACCCACAGCCACTCGTACACCAAGACCCACAATACCAATAACTTTAACTCCTTCCAATACCAATACGCGGGTCGTCAAACTCAGCTCTAGCAAAACACCCACAATTACTACCTGGCCAACAGCTACTCAAAAACCAACCAAAACAACCCGGCCCACATCGACCGTAACCAAAACATCTACGATTACGCTGACTCGCACGCTTATCATCCGCCCAAGTATTACACTAACAAGAACTCCTTACCCAACGCTAACGCGTACTCCGGTTACCCCTAGCATTACTCCGCAACCTACACTTACCCGAACCCGCACACCAACCCCTTACCCCACCCGCTGGCTCACCCCTACAACTGTCCGTTAGCTTCCTTAGATATCAAACTGGCTATATAGGCATTATTGCGTAATAGACCCAAATTTGCCTCCATACTCTTGCCTTGTGTATGTTCATTGACCTTTTCTAATAAAAAGGGTGTCACTTTTTGTCCATGAATATGATTGGCTTTTGCTTCTTTTATGGCTTGCTCGATGGCTCTATCCACCACTTCTATCGGTAGTGCTACATCTTTCGGCGGAGGAACTGTAACTAAAACTGCAGATTTCAATCCCAGACCCCAGTGATACCTCGCTAAATCCACGATTTCACGGGGATTTTCTACACTAATGGGGACTTTTAATCCGCTTGACCGAGAATAGAAAGCCGGAAATTCATCGGTTTGATAACCGATTACCGGTATCCCTAAAGTTTCCATAATTTCGAGTGTTGCCGGTAAATCGAGTATTGCTTTAGCCCCGGCACAGACGACGATTATAGGAATATTCGATAAGGCATATAGATCTGTCGAGATATCATAGCTATTTGCTGCAGCATCGCTTTCTCGTCTATGAACCCCTCCAATACCCCCGGTAGCGAATACCTTGATTCCCATTTTCGAAGCAATGAACATGGTACCAGCTACCGTAGTGCCTCCGCTTTTCTTCTGTTGAAGCGCCACAGTAAAATCTCTCAGGCTTATCTTCAATAACCCTTCCTTGCTAGATAACCGAGCTAATTGATCTTTATTCGTACCTACCTGAATTACACCATCTAAAACGCAGATAGTAGCAGGCACAGCTCCATTCCGGCGGATTACATTCTCCATATCTTGTGCTAACTTGACATTCACCGGAAATGGCAAACCATGGGTGATAACCGTGGATTCGAGAGCCACAAGAGGTTTTTGTTGCTCTAATGCGAGTTTTACTTCATCTAATATATGAATTTGAGGAGATTCGAACATTGTGATTTATATTACCAATTGATCATAAAGTTTTTGAAGGGAGAGATCGGGAACCACAGCACCCGAATGGCGTAAAGTCAACGATGCGGCTGATACGCCCAGCCTCACTGCATCGTCAATGGGAATATTATTCAATAACGCAAATATCAGGGTTGCGGTTAAAGCATCGCCTGCACCGGTAGGATCAACAATTTCTGTTTTTATAGCTGGAATAAAGCCGCTTATTTCCGAAGTAGCATAACACAAACCTTGGTCACCGAGAGTGATAACAACGATTTT
>JBDKUB010000425.1:0-3842 GCA_039679915.1 Anaerolineaceae bacterium | reverse complement strand
GATTTTATCCCCCCCAGCAAAAGTATAAAAAAATTTCAATGGATCGGGTAAACTTCCTCGGTCTGCATTAATAATGATAACAACGATGAAAAGGATGAATAATATAGTGGTGGTCCAAATCAAACCTTTTCGATGAGGCGTCCCTTTCAATAAACTCAGAGAACGGTTAGTATTTGGGTTTTCCCGATCTTCCTTCGATTGGCTCGGGGAATGGTCATTCGATGATGTCAGTTTATCCATCCGTCTATTCCCCCATCGTGAAGCGATAACCGATGCCTGGCTCACCAATAAGATGTTGGGGATGGCGTGGGTCTTCCTCTAATTTCGTGCGCAGTTGACTCATAAAAACCCGCAGATATTCCACATTGTCGATATATTCCACTCCCCATACCCGGCTAAGAATGCTTTGGTGAGTGAGCACCCGTCCGGCGTTTTGAACCAGGTAAGCCAAAAGTTTGAACTCCGTTGCGGTAAGTTTTACTTCTTCGCCTGCCCGCGTGACCACATGACTGGTCAGATCGATTTTCAAATCGCCGGCGGTAATTACGGCTTCGGGGCTGCCTTGCGATTGAGCCGAATGGCGCAACGCAACGCGGATACGCGCCAGCAACTCCTCGATCCCAAAAGGTTTTACCAGGTAATCATCTGCGCCCTCGTCCAGGGCGCGCACTTTATCATGCTCGTCTTCTCGCACCGAAAGAACAATAATCGGAATGTGCGTCCATTCCCTCAGCCGGGAACACACGGTAAATCCATCGATGTCCGGCAATCCCAGGTCGAGGATAATCAAATCCGGTGGATTGGCTGCTGCCATAGCCAACCCTTCCTCACCGCGGCTGGCAGTACTTACGTGGAAATGTTTAGCACCCAAGATAGTGCGCAAAGCACGCAATATTTGTGGTTCGTCATCGATGACTAAAATATGCGGTTGGGCGTTCGTCATGTCTCTGATTTTACTGCAACTTGCCGTTTTTCTTTACGGGTTAACGGCAGCGAAAAGTTGAACGCGAATCTGCCCGGTAAATTTTCCGCCCAAATCTTGCCACCATGCGCTTCGATAATACCTTTGCAAATGGATAAACCTAGCCCCGTGCCGGTTATGCGAGCCGCATTGGTGATGCGATAAAATTTATCGAAAATTCGGTCGAGGTCACTTTCCGGAATAGATGGTCCCTGATTAGTAACCTGGACGACCACAGTTTGTTCATCCTCTATCCAGGCTTTTACCTGTATCTCGCTGCCCGGTGAAGCAAATTTGGCGCTATTGCTGAGCAGGTTGATGAAGACCCTTTCGATTTGCATAAAATCGACCGGGATCAAAGGCAGGTCATCCGGCAGATCGACCGTTACTTTGAATCCGTCCAATATACGGCGCATACGATGCAAAGCGCTTTCCACGATTTCGGATAATTCGTTCCAATTGATTTCGGGTTTGAGCGCTCCCGCTTCGATGCGAGACATATCCAACAAGTTACCCACCAGGCGGTTGAGCTGGTCAGCTTCTTCATCCACAGCCGCCAATAAATCCTGGGCAGCATCACTGCCCCATTCCACCTCACCACTGAGGATGCTGGTGACAGCGGCTTTAATGGTGGAAAGGGGCGTGCGCAATTCATGGGATACGGATGACAATAAAGCCGATTTCATCCGATCGCTTTCCTCTAAAACACGTGAGCGGGTTTCGATTTCCGCCAGGGTGATTCTTTCCAATGCCAAAGCCCCCTGGGAAATGATGGTTTGCAACATGCGTTCTTCCGAGACATCCAGGCGTGTATTCTCCCGCCAAATATGGACTTCTCCCAAAAAAGCACGCGAGGTCTGCAAAGGCATTACGATAACCGGTTTATTGGTAGGCGGCATCTTTTCGGCAGGTACATGGGCGTGATAATTATCTTTACCGCTCAAGACGACGTTGACTGCCACATAGGGAGCCAGGAATGCCTCGCAGGTATGGCTGGCAATCACATTGGCGACTTCTGATATATTTCCAGCCCGCGATAAAGCCAGGCTGTATTCATACAAGCGGGTGGTTTGTTGCTCACGGGTGGTGGCTAATGTCAGATTCTTTTGGACCCTGCCCACCAGTTGGCTGATAAAAAAAGCCACCAAAATAAAGATGATTAAAACCGTGATATCTTCTGGTTTGTGTACCCATAACGAGTAATAGGGAACGATAAAAAAATAGTTGAAGAGCAAAAATGCAGAAAGCCCAGCGATTAAGCCGGGTATCAACCCACCATATATTGTGCATAATAAGACCGGCAATAGATATACCAGGGCAATCGTCGAAATATTCAATCGGTCGCGCATCAAGTAGAGGGGTAGGGTAATGATGAGATTGATCAATAGAGCAGCCAAATAAGTGAATATAGTTCGCAATTTTGGCTGACGACGAATACCGTTCATGTAATTTTATCCAGCGGGCATTTGCAGCTAATCCCTTCGCCGGGTGTACTTTCCCAACAATTATTGGAGGAGATGCAGCGCGATTTTTCCTGCAATCCCAAACGAAAGCGGTTTGGCAAATCCGGTTCGAGGATCAAAGGCCGGCATAAAGAAATGAAATCTGCCTCATCGTTCTGCAATACCTGTTCCATAACGCGGCGGGATCGGAAACCGCCAACCGTTAGAATCGGTAAGGGGGTTAACCGCCGGGCTCGACGAACGATTGGGAGAAAATACCCCTCGTCCTGCTCATTGCGAATGCCCATTTGCGAACTTAGTTTTTTCTCCCCATTAATCCCGCTGCTAATTTCTAGCGCATTCAATCCCATCCTTTGTAATTCGGGAAGTATAGATAAGCTCTCTTCTACCGTCAATCCGCCTTTCACGCCATCCAACATACCCAGCTTAACAAAAACCGGATAATCGGTACCCACTTGTGAACGCACTTCAGCACAAACTGCACGGAGAAAGCGCAGGCGCTGAGGCATTGCCCCTCCCCAGCAATCCTCCCGGCGATTAACCCAGGGCGAGAGAAATTCGCTGTTGAGGTACCCATGGGCAGCATGGATTTGTACAGAATCAAAGCCGGCTTCTCTGGCTCGCCGGGCTGCCTGACCAAAAGCTTGGATGGCTTCTTCTATCTCATCTTCGTTCATCTTGTGCGCCACCTGAGGAATGAACGGAGATTCGATATCCGAGGGCGCCAATGCCCTTTGGACACATTCCGGGGGACACATCATTCCTCCGTGATTAATCTGAGCCGCAATGAGCCCGCCTTCCTGGTGCACAGCCTTGGTCAATTCCGATAAAGGGGTGATCAGCTCATCTGCATAAATACCAGTCATCCCCGAGTGAGCTTTCCCCTGAGGATGAATATACATGTGTCCGGTAATGATCAATCCCACCCCGCCGCGGACGAGCTGTCGATACAGTTCGGTTAATCGCGGCTGTGGTTTACCGTCTGAAAGATCTGCCATACGTTCAGCAGTTGCCGAACGCACCAGTCGGTTGGGTATTTTTAGATTTCCGATATAAGCAAGGGTAAAAAGTTTATCCATAGCCATTATTTTAGGCTAATTCTGTGTTTTTAATTGATTCTTTCTCTAACCAACCCCACCCCGTCCCTCTCCGCAATCGGGGAGGGGGTGAGTTTGGGGTCGAATAAATCAAGAAACAAAATAAAGAATCCTGCCTGACAGAGTACTAATTTTTCCATTTTTGGGGAGATTGTAACGAGGGAAAATGTTGATTTTTGTCTTATATGCCTTCTTGTCCTAAAAGAAGGTTGTCACCCCGAGCAAAGCGAGGGGTCTTTGCATTGTTGTCATTAGATGTCTCGCTTCGCTCGACATGACATATATAGCTTTTTAGACAGCCTCACTCTTGGGACTGAATAA
>JBDKUB010000465.1:0-4436 GCA_039679915.1 Anaerolineaceae bacterium | reverse complement strand
CGAATTGACTGCTGCAATATTGCAGGAGGCTGTCCGCCGCGCTGCGATTAATCCGGAGCGCATCGATGATATTGTGTGGGGCAGTGTGACTTCATTGAGCGACCAGGATGCTAATCTAGCCCGACTGGCAGCCATGAAAGCCGGATTTCCGGAGAAGACCCCTACGGTAACTCTTGAACGGCTATGCGGTGCCAGCCAGCGAGCAATTCATTTTGCCTGTCAAGCTGTCGTTAGTGGCGATATGGATATCGTGATTGCCGGAGGAACGGGGTCGATATCCAAGTGGGCGGCTGCCCCCGATGGGCTGACGGATTGTCCGTCTTCGCTGAAGCAACTGGGTATCGCTGCTGAAAGGATGGCAGACCAGTGGCAGCTTTCCAGGGAAGCACTCGACGATTTCAGTTATCGAAGCCATTTGCTCGCAAAGAAGGCTATCCAAAATGGCAGCTTCGAGAGTCAAATTTTGTCCATACAGCTTCCCGATCATAAGATAATTCATAGCGATGAGGGCGTTCCCAGGCTGCCGAATAGACAAAAGTTGGCAAAGCTAAAGCCGATAGTCAAAGAGGACGGCGTGATTACAGCCGGAAACAGCAGTCGGGTGAGTGATGCTTGTGCCGCCCTGGTTCTTGCTTCGGTCAAGGCAGTTGGAGTATACAATCTAATACCGATTGCGAGGGTGGTCGCCCGCCATGTTGTTGGCTCAGATTCGGACTCGATACTGGATAGTCCAATAGCCGTTACAAGGCAAGTTTTGAAACGCGCCGGATTGGAATTAAGCGATATGGATACAATCGAGCTCGATGAAGCATTCGCCTCGATAGCACTGGCTTGGGCAATGGAGCTACGACCGGATATGGAAAAAGTCAACCCGAATGGCGGGGCGATTGCCTTGGGACATCCTATAGGGGCTGCCGGTGCTGTATCGATAACCAGGCTGGTCTATGAATTACAGCAAATTAAAGGGCAGTACGGTCTGCAAATTATGACCATCGGGAATGGTATGGCAAGCGCAACTATAATAGAAAGAATTCAATGAAAAAGCCAGAAATGAAGCATGTCATTTATATTGGGTTGGGGACTAATTTAGGGGATAGAAAGAAAAATTTAGCATCCGCTCGGCGAGCTTTGTCCCCCAAGGTCCTTATTATAAAAGTATCACCAATTTATGAGACTAAACCCTGGGGGTATGCAGACCAGCCTGATTTTCTCAATCAGGTTGTTAAAGCGAAGACTGATTTGGAGCCGACTGACTTACTGGCATTTCTAAAACAATGCGAGGTTCGTCTAGGCAGAACACCCACGTTCAAAAATGGTCCCCGTCAGGTAGACCTGGATTTACTTTTCTACGATGATTTGATTTTTGAATCTGCTGCTCTAACTATCCCTCATCCAGGTATCGTGAAGAGAGGCTTTGTCCTGGCGCCAATGGCGGATATTGCCCCCGATTTTATCCATCCGCAGAATGGAAAGTCGATCAAGCAATTATTGGCAGAAGTCGAATTATCGGAGGTGAATAAAATATCCCCCTAATCGGCTAATTTATGATAGTATAGTAATCGTCCCAATTGTATAGGATATATGAGAAGCGACCAAGCAGCAAAATCACGAGTCTCCTTGCTACCCCAAAATACTAAAGATCAGAAGAAGAGGTTTGGATATGTCTGAAACTAATCTAAAACCACTCAATTGGACACCCAATCCTGATATCGGCTATACCGTTTATCGCAGGCAGGATGGCGGGATGAATTACACGTTTACCGATGTCTCTAAAGAAACGCTTTCTCATTGGCGAGGATTTTCTTTGGAACATTTATTGGATTCTGATCGATTAACCAGAAATTTATATGACATAAGGAAGGTCAGTAAAATCCCTCCAGAAGCCATCAAAGTCGCTGTGGAATTAGCTAACGATCCCTCCGCCCGCAATATTCGGTTGGCAGTGGTTGTGACTGAAGATTTAGCACGGAAAACTATCGAAGAAATTGCTGCCTTGATCAACCCCGGAGGATTGGAGATGGCTATTTTCACGGATATGGATGAAGCCGAAAATTGGTTGAATAGACCGTTAACCCAACTCGTGTAGATAAAGTTTTTCTATGAACAGTCGATAGATCATTCATTTTTCACCGTTCTTAAGCTGCTATTCTAAACACAATTCGCAGATTTTATTGCAACATCGAATTTGTCATAGCCAAATAATGCATTAGATAATAAAGGCTGAGCCATGAAACCACTGATTTCGAATGCGTTGAGCATTGGTGAGCGCACATTCGTTTGGGGATCCCGCACTTATATCATGGGCATTATCAATGTCACACCGGATAGTTTTTCGGGGGATGGTTTATTGGCAACCCCTGAAGAAGACGCTGGGGAGGCCGATTATATTAGGATGGCAGTATCTCAAGCACGACGCTTTGTGGAAGCAGGTGTGGATTTTTTAGATATTGGCGGGGAAAGTACGCGCCCTGGCGCGCTACAGGCATCTTTGGAAGAGGAGCTGGTACGGGTGATTCCAACCATTGGCGCAATCGCTAACGAATTCGACACCTTGATTTCTGTCGACACATATAAAGCGCCGGTAGCCGAAGCTGCTTTGCAATCCGGGGCAAAGATCATTAATGACATCTGGGGATTTCATGCTGATCCTGATTTGGCAGGGGTCGCAGCGAAGTACCATGTTCCTGTCATCTTGATGCATAATCGCAGTTCTTGGGTACACGCTGAAGTCAGGGAAAAATTAGGTGGCAGGTACGTAGGAATACCTTACGACAATTTAATCGAAGACGTGTGCCGTGAGCTGATGGAAAGCGTCCAATTGGCACATCAGGCGGGTATTCCGGATGAGCAGATCATATTAGATCCTGGAATTGGTTTTGGTAAAACGGTAGAACAGAACCTGGAACTTCTCGATCGGCTGGAAGAAATTCGTTTCCTTGGATATCCGATATTATGTGGCTCGTCGCGTAAATCATTTATCGGATACACATTGGATTTACCTACTGATCAAAGGTTGGAAGGAAGCTTAGCAGCGGCTGCTGTAAGTATTGTCAGAGGGGCAGATATTATCCGCGTTCATGATGTTGAGCAAGCGATGCGTGTGGCGCGCATGACCGATGCCATAGTCCGCCGTGAAGCATGACTTGACATTTCACGAATGTTTTATCTATGTCCACGATTGATGAGATTAAAGCTCGCATCGATATTGTCGACCTGATTTCCGAAACGGTTCAGTTGCGCAAGACCGGGAAGAACTATACCGGTTTTTGCCCATTCCATAGCAACACGAGAACCCCAGCTTTTGCCGTGTTTCCCGAATCGGGTACATGGCGCTGTTTTGGTCAGTGCAACGAAGGGGGCGATATTTTTGGTTTCGTAATGAAAAAAGAAGGGTGGGATTTTGCTGAGGCATTACGCTATCTGGCAGAAAAAGCAGGCGTTCAACTTAGACCGCCAACACCTCAAGAAAAAGAAGTAACCGAAGAAAATGACCACCTGCGTTCTCTGCTCGAGGAAGCGGTGACTTATTATCGACATTTTCTGCAAAATTCTTCCGAAGGGCACCAGGCTTTAGATTATTTGAAGCAGCGCGGTCTGACTGAACCAACCCTCGAGATGTTTGGCATTGGCTATGCCCCCCAAGGCTGGGATACCTTTATATCCCATTTTAAATCCAAAGGGTATTCGGAAGTGGATTTGATGGATGCCGGTATGATATCCGAAAGGGAAGGGGGTGGTTATCATGATCGCTTTCGCCACCGGATAATGATTCCAATTCGAGATGAACGCGGCAGAATAGCAGGGTTTGGTGCGCGAATTCTCGACCCAAACGATGTTCCGAAATTCTTGAATTCCCCTCAAACAGCCCTGTTCGATAAGGGTGGATTGCTTTATGGTTTGGATCGCGCCCGTAAATCCATCCGGGAGATGGATCAAGCGGTCATTGTCGAAGGGTATCTGGATGTGATGGCTTTACATCAAGCCGGTTTTACTAATACGATTTCTCCTATGGGAACCGCACTCACCGAGCATCAGCTTTTTCTATTGAAGCGCTACACCAAAAGAATTGTGCTGGCACTCGATTCGGATGCAGCCGGCGCAAAAGCTACGCTGCGCGGTCTGGAGATAGCCCGTCAAGCGCTTGATCGAGAACAGGAATTGGTATTCGATGCAAGGGGGCTGCTCAAGCACGAAGCCCGCCTGCAGGCAGATATTCGGGTGACCACTTTACCTGAGGGTATGGATCCGGATGATGTGGTGCTTCGTGATCCACAAGAATGGCAAAGAATTCTAGAAAATGCCAAGCCGGTGGTCGTCCATGTGATGGAAACCCTGGCAACCTCACAGAATGTCGATGATCCGAAGGTAAAAGAAGCCATTGCTTCTCAGGTATTACCCTTGATTTCCGATCTCCCCAGCGCCATCGAGCGGGAAAC